>NZ_JBNBPO030000005.1:0-156647 GCF_051280635.3 Nocardioides proteolyticus
GGCATCTTCTGCCAGAATCATCATTGCCGAAAACCCACCAACACCCCCACAAACAAGGGCGCTGGCACAAACAAATACACAACAAACATATGCATGACACACTGTTGAGTTCTCAAACATCACACGCACTCGCGCTTCGGACCGGCTAGCGGCCTTCGGTCGCGGGGCAACCTGTGAAACGTTACCCGGGTCGTTTCCCCTCGTCAACTCGGCGTGACCGCCGGATCTTGAGATGGGTTCGGACCCCGGTGCCTGGGCACTGGACCTCCCCCTTTCGGCCTTGCGGCCGGGGGCTGTCTCCGCGTGCTGCGGCGAGAGGGAACATTACCCACAGCCGTCTGCGGGATGCAAAACGGGGGTCACCCGGGCTGCTCTGGCCCCTCGGCACGGGGGTGCCGACGGTACGGCGACACCGTCGGATCCCCCGCGATCCAGAACCGCCACGGCCGATCGGCCGCCAGCCGGAGGCCGGTGCGCGGGCCCGCACGGTGGTCGGGGGGTGCCTGGTCCCGGCCGCGAAGCTCGAGCCGGACCGCGCCGGTGGTCAGGTCGGTGCCGTCGTGGCCGAGGGTCAGGCCGAGCGCCTTGCCGAGCCGACCCGGCCCCCGGGCGAGGTCGCGGTCGGCGGCGCCGGGCCGACGCTCGCGGGCGACCTCGATGCCCTCGACGACCTCCCCCGCCCGCATCAGGACCGCGCCGGGGCCGAACTCCTCGCCCACCGTCACGTTGGCGCACACGTGGATGCCGTGGCTGAGGTAGCAGTAGAGGCGGCCGGCGGGACCGAACATGGTCGCGTTGCGCACCCGCCGGCCGCGGAAGGCGTGCGAGCCCGGGTCGCTCGCGCCGGCGTACGCCTCGACCTCGGTGAGCCGGACGGCGACCTGCCCGTGCCGGACCACGGCACCCAGCAGCCGGAGGGCGATCTCCTCGGGCGGGCCCGAGAGCTGCTCAGCGAGCGGGGTCACCGGCGACACCCAGCGCGTCGCGGGCCGCTGCGACCGCGGTGCGCAGCTCGGCGAGCTGCTCGCGCACCCGGACCGGTGCCGTGCCGCCCCGCCCGTCGCGCGCGGCGACCGACCCCTCGACCGTCAGCACGTCGCGGACGTCGGGCGTCAGGTGCGGCGAGATGGCGGCGAACTGCTCGTCGGTCAGCTCGTCGAGCTCCACGCCGAGCTCCTCGCAGCGGCGCACGCAGGCTCCCGCGAGCTCGTGGGCGACGCGGAACGGCACGCCCTGCTTGACCAGCCACTCGGCGATGTCGGTGGCGAGCGAGAACCCCTGGGGCGCGAGCTCGGCCATCCGGGCGGTGTCGAAGACCAGGGTGGCGACCTGGCCGGTGAAGGCGGGGAGCAGCACCTCGAGCGTGTCGATCGAGTCGAAGACCGGCTCCTTGTCCTCCTGCAGGTCGCGGTTGTAGGCGAGCGGCAGGGCCTTGAGCGTGGTGAGCAGGCCCGTCAGGTTGCCCACCAGACGCCCGGCCTTGCCGCGGGCGAGCTCGGAGATGTCGGGGTTCTTCTTCTGCGGCATGATGCTCGACCCGGTCGACCACGAGTCGTGGAGCGTCACGAAGCCGAACTCCTTGGTGGCCCAGAGGATGATCTCCTCCGCGATCCGGCTGACGTCGACGCCGGTCTGGGCGGCGACGTACGCGAACTCGGCCACGAAGTCCCGCGCCGCGGTGCCGTCGACGGAGTTGGCCGAGGAGCCGGTGAAGCCCAGCTCGCGCGCGACCAGCTCGGGGTCGAGCCCGAGGCTCTGGCCCGCCAGTGCTCCCGAGCCGTACGGCGAGTCGCCGGCCAC
This sequence comes from Nocardioides proteolyticus, assembly GCF_051280635.3. NCBI lineage: Bacteria > Bacillati > Actinomycetota > Actinomycetes > Propionibacteriales > Nocardioidaceae > Nocardioides > Nocardioides proteolyticus. Next base: position 1,801 of record NZ_JBNBPO030000005.1, read on the forward strand.
CCGACGCCGCCAGTCCTCGAGCCGCTGGACGTCGCGGAGCAGCGGCCAGGCGTGGGCGAGCAGGTGGTGCGCGAGGAGCACCGGCTGCGCGTGCTGGAGATGGGTGCGGCCCGGCATGATCGCCGGCCGGTCGCCGAGGTGCCGCTCGGCCTGCCCGGCGAGCGCGTCGACCAGGTCGAGCACCAGCCGCCCGACGACGGTGGCGTGGTCGAGGAGGTAGCGGCGGAAGAGCGTCGCGATCTGGTCGTTGCGGGACCGGCCCGCCCGCAGCTTGCCGCCGACCTCGGCGCCCACCTCCTCGATGAGGAGGCGCTCCAGGGCCCCGTGGACGTCCTCGTCGTCCGGCGCCGGGCGCAGCGACCCGTCGGCGACCCGCGCCGCGAGCGCGTCGAGACCGGTGTGCAGCGCGGCCTCCTCCGCGCCGGTGAGCAGGCCGGCCGCGCCCAGGGCCTTGGCGTGGGCGTGGGAGCCGGCGATGTCGTAGGGCGCCAGTCGCCAGTCGAAGTGCGTGGAGCGCGACAGGGCGTCGAGCTCGGGGGACGGGCCACCGGCGAAGCGGCCGCCCCACAGCCTGCCGCCCTGCGTCTGCCCGCCGGTGTCGCCGGTGTGGCTCTCGCCGCCGTGGTCGGTCATGCCGCTCCTCCTCGGAGGTGCGCGATGGCCGCGCGCATGTGGTCGATCAGGCGCGGGTCGACCGCACCGCCGTCGTGGTGCAGGTCCTCCGGTGTCCACCACCGGGCGTCGAAGATGGACTGCGACTCCAGCAGGTCCAGCCCCTCGAAGCTGACCGGCGTCTCCTCGAGCGCAACCGCGAAGAGGGTCGCCTCGTTGACGTAGGCGCGTCCGTTCCAGGAGAACTCGACCTCGTAGCGCCCGAACGGCGCGCCGAGCTCGCTGGGTGCGACCACCAGCCCGGTCTCCTCGCGGAGCTCCCGCGCGGCGGCCTCGGCCAGCGACTCTCCAGGGTCGGCGGCACCGCCGACGGTGAACCAGTAGCGCTCCTCGGGAAGGGCCGGGTCGCAGCCGAGCAGCAGCAGCACCCGGCCGTCGGCGCTGACCGGCAGCACCCGCGCGACGGTGCGGCGGGTGGCGGTGGATCCCCCTACCGGGGCGGGAGTCTCGGACGACATCAGTCGGCGCCCAGCTCCATGGCGGCCTCCTCGAGGAGCGCCTCCTCCTCGCCGCTCAGCCCCGGGTTCTCGGTGATCTGCTCGGCGCCGCCCGCCTCCAGCTCGCCGTAGAGCGTGCCGTGCTCGACGAGCACCTGGCCCTGGTCGAGCGGCTGGGCCGCGTAGAGCTCGAGCTTGGCGCGGGAGTCGGCGATGTCGAGGTTGCGCATGGTGAGCTGGCCGATGCGGTCCATCGGCCCGAAGGCGGCGTTCTCGGTGCGCTCCATCGAGAGCTTCTCCGGGTGGTAGGAGAACGTGGGGCCGTCGGTGGCCAGGATCGTGTAGTCCTCGCCCCGGCGCAGCCGCACGGTGACCTCGCCGGTCACCAGCGACGCGATCCAGCGCTGGATCGACTCGCGAAGCATCAGAGCCTGCGGGTCCAGCCAGCGACCCTCGTAGAGGAGTCGGCCGAGCCGCCTGCCCTCGGAGTGGTAGATGGCGACGGTGTCCTCGTTGTGGATCGCGTTGAGCAGCCGCTCGTAGGTGATCCACAGCAGCGCCATGCCGGGCGCCTCGTAGATGCCGCGGGACTTGGCCTCGATGATCCGGTTCTCGATCTGGTCGGACATGCCCAGGCCGTGGCGGCCGCCGATGGCGTTGGCCTCCATGACCAGGGCAACCGGGTCGTCGTACGTCGTGCCGTTGATCGCGACCGGGCGGCCGTCCTCGAAGCGGACGGTGACCTCCTCGGTCTCGATGGACACCGAGGGGTCCCAGAACTTCACGCCCATGATGGGCTCGACGGTCTCGAGGGACACGTCGAGGTGCTCCAGGGTCTTGGCCTCGTGCGTGGCGCCCCAGATGTTGGCGTCGGTGGAGTACGCCTTCTCCTTGCTGTCGCGGTAGGGCAGCCCGTGCTCGGTGAGCCACTGGCTCATCTCGGCGCGGCCGCCGAGCTCGGTGACGAACTCGCCGTCGAGCCAAGGCTTGTAGATGCGCAGCGCCGGGTTGGCGAGCAGGCCGTAGCGGTAGAAGCGCTCGATGTCGTTGCCCTTGAACGTCGACCCGTCGCCCCAGATGTCGACGCCGTCCTCGTGCATCGCCCGGACCAGCTTGGTGCCGGTGACGGCCCGGCCGAGCGGCGTGGTGTTGAAGTAGGCACGGCCGCCGGACCGGATGTGGAAGGCGCCGCAGGCGATCGCGGCGAGCCCCTCCTCGACGAGCTCGCGGCGGCAGTCCACCGCACGGGCGATCTCGGCGCCGTACTCGAGGGCGCGGGCGGGCACCCCGGAGATGTCCGGCTCGTCGTACTGGCCGATGTCGGCGGTGTAGGTGCACGGCACCGCGCCCTTGTCGCGCATCCACGCGACCGCGACGGAGGTGTCGAGGCCGCCGGAGAAGGCGATGCCGACCCGCTCCCCGACCGGCAGGGAGGTGAGGACCTTGCTCAACTGTCGTTCCTTTCAGGCTGTGCCCGCTCTGCGAGAGCGGCGAACTTGTGGGCCAGGGCGTCTCCCCCGGCAGGGTCGCGCCCGATCACGAGCACGGTGTCGTCGCCGGCGATGCAGCCGAGGAGGTCGGCGAGCTCGGCCTTGTCGATGGCGCTGGCGAGGAACTGCGCGGCGCCGGGCGGCGTGCGCAGGATGACCAGGTTGGCGCTCGCCTCGGCACTGACCAGCAGCTCCGAGCAGAGCTTGGACAGCCGGTGCTGCGCCGCGGCGCTCTCCCCGGCCACCGGTGTGCGGTTGCCGCCCTCGGCGGGCACCGCGTAGACGAGCACGCCGCTGGGGCCCCGCACCTTGACCGCGTCGAGCTCGACCAGGTCGCGGCTCAGCGTCGCCTGGGTGACGTGCACGCCCCGGCGGCCGAGCAGGTCGGCGAGCTCGTGCTGGGACCGCACCTCGCCGTTCTCGAGGAGGTCGATGATGAGCGCGTGCCGGGCGCTCTTCGTCAGGGGCGTCAGGGCGTGCTCGCTCACGACGGCTCTCCGGACCTCTCGTGCAGCCACGCGAGGACCGCCTTCTGCGCGTGGCGGCGGTTCTCCGCCTCGTCCCACACCACGCTCTGCGGCCCGTCGAGCACCTCGGCGGCGATCTCGGAGCCGCGGTACGCCGGCAGGCAGTGCAGCACGATCGCGTCCGGCTGTGCCTTCGCCACCAGGTCGGGGGTGATGGCGTACGGCCCGAACACGGCGCGGCGCTGCTCGGCCTCGTCCTCCTTGCCCATCGACACCCAGGTGTCGGTGACCACGACGTCCGCGCCGTGGACGGCCGCGTCGGGGTCCTGCTCCCCCGCCACCGACCCGCCGGTGCCGGCGGCGAGCTCGGCGGCGCGGTCGAACACCGACTGCTCCGGGAGGTAGCCGGCCGGGGCGCCGATCCGCACGTGCATCCCGGCGAGCGCGCCGGCCAGCAGCCAGGAGTTGCCCATGTTGCAGGCCCCGTCGCCGAGGAAGGCCACCGTCAGACCGGCCAGCCGGCCCTTGTGCTCCTGCACGGTGAGGAGGTCGGCGAGCAGCTGGCAGGGGTGGAAGTCGTCGGTGAGCGCGTTGACGACCGGCACGCCGGACATCGCCGCCATCTCCTCCAGGTCTACTTGGGCGAAGGTCCGCCACACGATCTGCGAGGCCTGCCGCCCGAGCACGCGGGCGACGTCGGCGACGCACTCGCGCTTCCCGATGCCGGCGAGCGTGCCGTCGACGAGCACCGCGTGCCCGCCGAGCTCGGCGATCCCGGCCGCGAACGAGGCCTGCGTGCGCAGGGTCGGCTTGTCGAAGATCATCGCCACCGTGCGCGGCCCGGCGAGCGGCTTGCGGTCGTAGGGATGCGCCTTGAGCTCGGCCGCCAGGGCGAGCACCTCCGCCTGCTCGGCGGGCGTGAGGTCGTCGTCGCGCAGGAAGGAGCGGGTCACGGTCCCGCCACCCCTGCTCCGTCGGCCCCGACGTCGGTGCCGGCGCCCGCCCGGACGTGTGCCGAGTCGAGGATGCCCGGCCACGACGCCACGAAGGCCTCGACGTCGTCCTCGGTGAGCACCAGGGGCGGCGCGAGCCGGATGCGCTCGGGTGTGGCCGCGTTCACGATGAACCCCGCGTCCTGTGCCGCGGTGACGACCTCCGCCGCCCGGGGCCGCGCGAGCGTCAGCCCGACGAGCAGCCCGGAGCCGCGGGTCTCGGTCACCCGCCGGTCGGCACCGAGCCCGGCGCGGAGCCGCTCGCCCATCGCCGTGGCGTGCGCCATCAGCCCCTCGTCCTCGACCACGTCGAGCACCGTGAGCGCCGCCGCCGCCGCGACGGGGTTGCCGCCGAACGTGGTGCCGTGGTTGCCGGGGTCGAAGAGCTTGCCGCTGCCGCCGGTGGCGATGCAGGCGCCGATCGGGATGCCCCCGGCCAGGCCCTTGGCGAGCGTGACGATGTCGGGGAGCACGGGCTCGCCGACCAGGTCGGGGTGCTGGTGGGCGAACCACGCCCCCGTCCGGCCGATGCCGGTCTGCACCTCGTCGAGCCACAGCAGGGCACCGCGGTCGTGGGCGATCCGCTGCGCCGCGGGCAGGTAGTCGCGCGGGGGCACCACGACGCCCGCCTCGCCCTGCACGGGCTCGAGCAGCACCGCGGCGGTGCGGTCGTCGACGGCGGACTCGAGGGCCGCCTCGTCGCCGTAGTCGACGAAGACGACGTCGCCCGGCAGCGGCTCGAAGGGCTCGCGGTAGGCCGGCTTCGACGTCAGCGCCAGGGCGCCCATGGTGCGACCGTGGAAGGAGCCGGCGGCGACGACGATCTTGGTACGGCCGGTGCGCCGGGTCAGCTTGAACGCCGCCTCGTTGGCCTCCGCCCCGGAGTTGCCGAAGAACACCCGCGTCTCGACGCGGTCGCGGCCGGGATGCTGGAGCAGCTCGCCCAGCCGCTCGGCCAGCCGGATCTGGGGCGTGCTGGCGAAGAAGTTCGAGATGTGGCCGAGCGTCTGGAGCTGCTCGGTGACCGCCGCGACCAGCCGCGGGTGGGCGTGCCCCAGGGAGTTGACGGCGATGCCGCCGAGGAGGTCGACGTACTCGCGGCCCTCGGCGTCCCACACGTGGGCGCCCGCGCCGCGGGTGAGGATCAGCTTGGGCGGGCCGAACGCGTTCATCAGGGAGCCGGCGTAGCGCTCGGTCCACTCACTGCTCGTGGTCATCCCTGCACCTCCCGGGCCTTGCGCGTCTTGGTCTCGACGCCGGGCAGCACCTGGGTGCCGACGCCCTCGTCGGTGAACAGCTCGAGCAGGACGGCGTGCTTCTGGCGACCGTCGACGACCGTGGCGCGCTTGACGCCGCCGCGGACGGCCTGCAGGCAGGCACCCATCTTCGGGATCATCCCGCTCGCCAGGGTCGGCAGCAGCTCCTCGAGGACCTCGGGGCTGATCTCGCCGATGACCTCCTCGGGGTCCGGCCAGTCGAGGTAGAGGCCCTCCACGTCGGTGAGCACGAGGAGCTTCTCCGCGCCCAGCGCGGCGGCGAGGGCGGCCGCGGCGCTGTCGGCGTTGACGTTGTGGACCTGTCCGTCGACGTCGGGTGCGACGCTGGAGACCACCGGGATGCGGCCGGCCTCGATCAGGTCCTGCACCGCCTCCGGGCGGACCTGTGCGACCTCGCCGACCAGCCCGAGGTCGACCTGCTCGCCGTCGACGACGGCGCCGGTCGGCTCGGCGGTGAAGAGGCCGGCGTCCTCGCCCGACAGGCCGACGGCGAGCGGCCCGTGCTCGTTGATCAGCCCGACCAGCTCGCGCTGCACCTGGCCGACGAGCACCATCCGGACGACGTCCATCGCCTCCGGCGTGGTCACCCGCAGCCCGCCGCGGAACTCCGACTCGATGCCCAGCCGGTCGAGCATCTGGGAGATCTGGGGACCGCCGCCGTGCACGACCACCGGGCGGAACCCGGCGAAGCGGAGGAACGCGATGTCCTCGGCGAAGGCGCGCTTGAGGGTCTCGTCGGTCATGGCGTTGCCGCCGTACTTCACCACGACGATCTTGCCGTGGTAGGCCTTCAGCCACGGCAGGGCGGCGGCGAGGGTCTCGGCCTTCTTGGGGTCGGGCTTGCCGGGCTTGTGGAGCACGTGCTCGATGATCATCTTGTCCTCGGGCGTCGTCATGAGCTGTAGGCGCTGTTCTCGTGCACGTAGGCGTGGGTCAGGTCGTTGGTCCACACGGTGGCCTCCGCGTCCCCCGCCTTGAGATCGATGGTGACGGTCACCTCGCGGCCGGACAGGTCGACCTGCGCGGGGTTTTCGGCCGGTGTGCTGTTGCGGCACACCCAGACGCCGTTCATCGCGACGTCGAGGTCGGCCGGGTCGAAGGCCGCGCCGGTCGTGCCGATCGAGGCCAGCACCCGCCCCCAGTTGGGGTCCTTGCCGAAGACGGCCGCCTTGAACAGGTTGCTCCGGGCCACGCTGCGGCCGACCTCCACGGCGTCGTCCTCGCTGGCCGCGTTGACCGTCGTGATCGCGATCTCGTGGTCGGCGCCCTCGGCGTCGGCGAGCAGCTGCCGCGCCAGTGACGTGCAGGCCTCGGTCAGCGCGGCGGTGAGGTCGTCGAGGCTCGGCTGGATCCCGGACGCGCCGCTCGCCAGCACGGTGACCGTGTCGTTGGTCGACATGCAGCCGTCGGAGTCGAGCCGGTCGAAGCTGACCCTGGTCGCCGCCCGGAGGGCGCGGTCGAGGTCGGCGGCCGGCACCACCCCGTCCGTGGTGAGCACCACGAGCATCGTGGCCAGCGCGGGCGCCAGCATCCCGGCGCCCTTGGCCATGCCGCCGATCGACCAGCCGTCCCGCTCGACGACCACCTGCTTGCTGACGCTGTCGGTGGTCATGATCGCCTCGGCGGCGGCCTGGCCGCCGTCGCTCGCCAGCAGCCCGTGGACCGTGTGCACGCCGTCGAGGAGGACCTGGCGGTCGTTGGCGAGGCCGATCAGGCCGGTCGAGCAGACGACCACGTCGACCGCGCCGATGCCGAGCACCGTCGCGACCTCCTCGGCGACGCGGTGCGTGGTCACGAAGCCGTCGGGGCCGGTGTAGCAGTTGGCGCCGCCGGAGTTGAGCACCACCGCGCGGACCGTGCCGTCCTTGACGACCTGCTCGCTCCAGAGCACGGGGTTGGCCTTGCACCGGTTGGCGGTGAACACGGAGGCGGAGTCGAACCGGGGGCCCTGGTTGACCACCAGCGCGAGGTCGAGGGGCGGCTTGCCGTCCTTGGGCGACTTCAGGCCGACGGCGGCGCCGGCGGCGACGAAGCCGGCGGGGTGGGTGACGCTCATGTCGAGTGGGTTCTCCTGCGTGGAAGGGGGAGGTCAGCGGGCGGGGTCGGCGGCGAAGACCGCGTGCCCCGTTCGTCGCCAGGCCTCCTCGGCCCGGTCCGCGTCGGCGGTGCGGACCAGGATCCAGTCGGTGTCGAAGGTGCTCAGCGGGAACACGCTGATCTCCTCCTCGGCAAGCGGTGTCAGCAGTTCCACGAGGACGCCGGTGAGGGCGAAGTCCAGCGGCCCCTCGACGGCGAAGGCGGTGAAGGGCTTCTCGTGACGGACCTTCGCCGGCACGCTGCGGCCCGCGCAGACCAGCGAGGTCTCCTGGGCGGTCGCCGTGATCGAGAAGATCGAGGAGGACTCCGCCCACGCCGGCACCTCCGCGCCCGCCGGCAGGCGGACCACGGCGAGCGTCTCGGGATAGCGGGCCAGCCGGTGGCTGCGGGTCACGGCGCCAGTCCGACCGTGGTGAGGCCGGTCGCCTCGTCGAGTCCCAGCGCGAGGTTCATGCACTGCACGGCCGCCCCAGCCGTCCCCTTGGCCAGGTTGTCGACGGCGCCGACGGCGACCAGCCGCCCAGCGGCCTCGTCGACGGCGACCTGGAGGTGCACGGCGTTGGACCCGAGCACCGCCTGGGTCTGCGGCCACTGCCCGGCGGGCAGGAGGTGCACGAAGGGCTCGTCGCCGTAGGACTTCTCGTAGGCGGTCCGGACGTCGTCGGCCGTGACGCCGTCCGCCAGCGGCGCCGAGCAGGTCGCGAGGATGCCCCGCGCCATCGGCACCAGGAGCGGGGTGAAGCTGACCCGCACCTGCTGCTGGGTGAGGCGGCCGAGGTTCTGGCTGATCTCCGGCGTGTGCCGGTGCACCCCGCCGACGCCGTAGGCGCTCGCGTTGCCCATCACCTCGCTGCCGAGCAGGTGCGGCTTGGCCGCCTTGCCCGCCCCGCTGGTGCCGGAGGCGGCGACGACCACCACGTCCGGGGTGACCAGGCCGGCAGCGACCGCCGGGGCGAGGGTCAGGGACGAGACGGTCGGGTAGCAGCCAGGCACGGCGACGCGCCGGGCGCCGCGGAGGGCCTCGCGGTTGCCGGGCAGCTCGGGGAGGCCATAGGGCCAGGTGCCGGCGTGGGGGCTCCCGTAGAACCGCTCCCAGTCGGCTGCGTCCGCGAGCCGGAAGTCGGCTCCGCAGTCGATCACCACCACGTCGTCGCCCAGCTGCTCGGCGATCGCGGCGGACTGGCCGTGGGGCAGGCCGAGGAACACCACGTCGTGGCCGGTGAGGACCTCGATCGTGGTCGGCTGCAGGACCCGGTCGGCGAGCGGGACGAGGTGGGGCTGGAGCGCGCCCAGCGGCTCGCCGGCGTTGCTGCCGGCGGTCAGCGCGCCGATCTCGACGCCGGGGTGTCCCAGGAGCAGACGGAGCACCTCACCGCCGGCGTACCCGCTGGCTCCGGCGACTGCGACGCGTGCCTTCATGATGCATGAATATACACGGTCCTGCATGTCACCGACACCGGGGTGGCGCCCGCGGCGCGGTCAGCTCCGCTGCGTCGCCCCGGTCAGCTCCGCGGCCCGCGCCACCGCCGCGTCGCGTGCCGCACCGGTCTCCGCCTCGGTCAGCGTGCGGTCGGCCGCGCGGAACCGGAGGGCGAACGCCAGCGACTTGCGGCCCTCGCCGACCTGCTCCCCGGTGTAGACGTCGAACAGTCGCACCGACTCGAGGAGCTCGCCGGCGCCCTCGCGCAGGGCGGCCTCGACGGCGGCGACCGTCGTGTCGCTGTCGACGACGAGTGCGACGTCCTCCTTCGCGACCCGCAGCGAGGAGACCGCCCCCCCCCGCCGCCCCCCCGCCCCCCCCCCCCCCCCCCCCCCCCCCCCCCCCCCCCCCGCCGCGCTCCGGAGGGGCAGGCCGAAGGCCTTGCACACGTTGGGGTGCAGCTCGCCGGCATGACCGATCTCGACGCCGTCGACCGACACGACCGCGCAGCGTCCGGGGTGCCACGGCATCCGCGCCGCCGCCGCGACCTCGACCCGCACCCCGAGCTCGTCGGCGAGGCGGCGTACGACGGCCATCGCGTCGCTCCAGCCGGCGCTCTCGCCGGGACCCCACCACCCCGGCCGGACCCGCTCGCCGGCGAGGACGACGCCGAGGAACAGCGGCTGGACCGGCAGCGCCTCGAAGAGCTTCTCCAGCTCGGCCTCCGTGGGACGGGTGTGCACGCCGTAGATCGGGGCGGGCCCGTTGTCGGCGGGGAAGGCGACGGTGCCGGTCTCGAACAGCGAGACCCCCGGCGCGCCGCGGCCGATGTTGCGGCCGGCCGCGTCGAGCAGCCCCGGGAGCAGCGTGGTGGTGAACGCCGGCTCCTCCGCGGAGAGCGGGTTGGCCAGCGGCACGGTGTTGCGCAGCGGGTCGTCGGCCGGCAGCCCCAGCCGGTCGAAGGTCCCCTCGCCGACGAAGGGGAAGCTCACCACCTCGACACAGCCGGCGCCGGCGAGGGTGCGACCGATCCGGCGGCGCAGGCGCTGCGCGCGGGTGAGCCCGCGGCCGGTGGCCCGCCGCGGAAGGACGCTCGGCACCTCGTCGTAGCCGACGACGCGGACCACCTCCTCGACCAGGTCGTAGGGGTCGGTGAGGTCCGGACGCCAGGTCGGCGGAGTCACCTCGATCGAGCCCTCGGCACGTTCGCCGACGGTGGCGCCGATCGCCCGGAGGTGCTCCACCGTCGTCATGGCGGAGATGTCGATGCCGCTGAGCCGCGCGGGCAGCGCCGGGTCGACGGCGATGGTCGGGCGCTCCGGGGCCGTGCCCACGAGCGTGAAGCCCGGCTCGGCGGTCGCGCCGCCGTGCTGCACCAGGAGCTCGACCACGCGGTCGGCCGCGACGCCGGGCAGCAGCGGGTCGACGCCGCGCTCGTTGCGCTTGCCCGCCTCGGATGCGAGCTTGTGGCGCCTGCCGGTGCGGAACATCGAGACGGCGTCCCAGTGGGCCGCCTCGATGAGGACGCGGGTGGTGGTCTCGGACATCTCGGTCGTGGCGCCGCCCATCACGCCGGCCAGCCCGATCGGACCCGAGTCGTCGGTGATCACCAGGTCGCCGTCGGCCCCGGGCGCGAGCTCGCGGTCGACCCCGTCGAGCGTGGTGACCCGCTCCCCCGGCCTGGCCCGACGGACGCCCAGCGCGCCCTGGACCTTGTCGGCGTCGTAGCCGTGGATCGGCTGGCCGAGCTCGAGCATGACGTAGTTGGTGACGTCGACCGCCAGCGAGATCGAGCGCATGCCGGCCTGCTCGATCCGCCGCCGGATGTGGTCGGGCGTCGGGCGGGTCGGGTCGAACCCGCTCACCAGCCTCGCCGCGAAGACCGGACATCCGGTGGCGTCGTCGACCTCGACCTGCCAGGCCCTGCCGTCGACCGCGGGCAGCGACCGCTCCGCGGGGTCGGCGAACGGCACACCGAACCCGAGCGCCGCCTCGCGGGCGATGCCGCGCAGGGAGAGGGCGTAGGCGCGGTCGGGGTTGATCTCGAACTCGATCACCTCCTCGCCGAGGCCGAGGAGGTCGAACGCCTCGTCCCCGGGCGCCCCCGCACCGGGCGGGAGCACGATGATCCCGTCGCCGTCCCCGGCGATCCCGAGCTCGGCCGCGGAGCAGATCATGCCCGCGGAGACGTGGCCGTAGGTCTTGCGCGCCGAGATGGCGAAGCCCCCGGGCAGCACGCCTCCCGGCAGCACCACGACGACGAGGTCGCCGGCCTCGAAGTTGTGGGCGCCGCAGACGATGCCCACCCCCTGAGCAGCCTCGTCGGTCCCGTTGGCCGCGTTCAGCTCAGGACCGACGTCGACGGTGCACCAGTTGATGACCTTGCCGTTCTTCTGCGGCTCCGGCTCCTTGGTCAGCACCCGGCCGACGACGAGCGGGCCCTGGATGCCGGCACCCGCGGCCTGGATCCCCTCGAGCTTGAGCCCGAGGGAGGTGAGCCGGTCGGTGAGCACCTCCGTGGAGACGTGCGCGGGCAGGTCGACGTACTCCCTGATCCAGGAGACGGGGGCCTTCATCGGTGGCCTCCCCTTTCTAGAGCTCGGAGCCGAAGGCGGTGGTGAACCGGACGTCGCCCTCGAAGAGAGTGCGCAGGTCCTCCAGGCCGTGGCGGAACATGAGAGTGCGGTCGATGCCCATGCCGAACGCGAAGCCGGAGTAGCGCTCGGCGTCGACGCCGCAGGCCGCGAGCACGCGCGGGTTGACGATGCCGCACCCGCCCCACTCGATCCAGCCCTCGCCCCGGCAGGTGCGGCAGGCCTCGGACTCGATGCCCCGGCACACGAAGCAGCGCAGGTCCACCTCAGCCGACGGCTCGGTGAACGGGAAGTACGACGGTCGGAAGCGCGTGGTGATGCCCTCGCCGAACATCTGGCCGGCGAAGTGGTCGAGGGTGCCCTTGAGGTGCGCCATCGAGATGCCCTCGTCGACGGCGAGGCCCTCGACCTGGTGGAACATCGGCGAGTGGGTGGCGTCGTACTCGTCGGTGCGGAAGACCCGACCCGGGCAGACGACGTAGATCGGCGGCGTCCGCGTCAGCATGGTGCGCGCCTGCACCGGGCTGGTGTGGGTGCGCAGCACGACGTGGTCGTCCGCCGGCTCGGTCCAGAACGTGTCCTGCATCGTGCGGGCGGGGTGGTCCGGTCCGAGGTTGAGCGCGTCGAAGTTGAGCCACTCGGCCTCGATGACCGGGCCCTCGGCGACCTCCCACCCCATCGCGACGAAGATGTCGGCGATCAGCTCCGCACCGGTCGTCAGCGGGTGGCGGGCGCCGACCGGGTCACGGTCGGTCGGGAGAGTGACGTCGACGGCCTCCTCGACGAGGATCCGCGCCTCCTGCTCCGCCTCCAGCTCGGCCTGCCGCTTCGCGAGTGCCTGGTTGACCGCCCCCCGGGCCTGGCCCACGCGCTGCCCGGCCTCCTTGCGCGCCTGGGGTGGGAGCGCACCGATCTCGCGGTTGGCGAGCGCGAGCGGCGAGCGGTCGCCGGCATGCTCGAGCCGGACCGCCTTCAGCTCGCCGAGGTCGGCAGCGGCTGCGATCGCGGCCAGGGCGGCGTCGCGCGCCGCCTCGACCTCTGCAGGGCTCACGGCGGCGACCTCCACGGGGTCGTAGTCGGTGTTCGGGCCGGACATTGGGCCAAGTCTAGGAAGGGGTCGGTCCGCCCCGCGAACCGGTTAGCCCGGCAGCCCCAGGAGGTCCAGCGCCTGGGGGTCGACCGGCCAGGTCGTGACGACCCGGGCGCCACCGCCGGGACGGTCGTCGACGACGACCGTGCCGCCGTGCGCCTTCACCAGGCCGTGCACGATGTAGAGGCCCAGACCCGACCCGCCACCGCTGCCCGCGGTCCAGAACTTGGTGAAGACCCGCTTGCGCAGCTCGGGCGGGATGCCCTCGCCCTCGTCGGTCACCGTGAGGGCCACGAACGACGGGTCCTCGTCCCAGAGCCCGACGTGCACCTCGACCGTCCCGCTGCCGTGCCGCATGGCGTTCTCGACGACGTTGGTGATCACCTGGACCACCTTGTCGGGGTCGGCGTCGACCCTGGGCAGGTCGTCGTCGACGTGGAGCGCCACCGGCGTCGAGCTCGCCACGCCGAACGACTCCACCACCCGGGTCGCCTTGAGCCCGAGATCGGTCGGGCGACGGTGGAGCTGCAGCCGGCCGGTGTCGATCCGCGCCACGTCGAGCAGCTCGGTGATCAGCCGGCCGAGCCGGTCGGCATCCGCGCCGGCGGTGGTGAGCATGAGCTTCTTCTGCTCGTCGGTCAGCTTGTCCCAGCGGTTCAGCAGGGCGTGCACGAAGCCCTTGACGCCGGTCAGCGGAGACCGCAGCTCGTGGGCCAGCGTGGCGACCAGGTCGGAGCGGTCGCGGTCCAGCCGCGCGCGTCCGCGGCCCGAGCGCAGGGCCACGGCGAGCGAGTCGACCGGACCCACCCGGGTCGCCCGGTGCATCCGGGCGGTGACCAGCACCTCGGTGCCGTCGGGCAGCAGCCAGGTCTGCTCGGGGACCGCCTTGCGGGTGCGGATCCCGGCGAAGGGCTCGTTGGCCTCGCACCAGCCCCGACCGTCGTGGTCGGTCAGGGCGAGGACGTCGTCGAGGAGCTCTCCGACCGACGAGGCGGCGTCCACGTCGAGCATGGCGGCGGCGACGGGGTTGACCGCCGTGACCCTGCCGTGGGCGTCGGCCAGGACCACGCCGTCCGGCAGCAGGTCGATCGCGTCGGTCATCGAAGCCTCACCCTCCTCGCGCTGGTCACCCATCCTGGCCTACTCGGCCTGTCCGCCCATCCTGGCCCGGGCGCTGGCGTAGAGGCACACCGCCGCGGCGGTCGCCAGGTTGAGCGACTCGGCCCCGCCCAGGATCGGGATCCGCACCCGGTGGTCGGCGAGCTCGGCCAGCTCCAGCGGCAGGCCCCGCGCCTCGTTGCCGAACAGCCAGGCCGTCGGCCTGGCGAGCAGGTCGTCGGCCTCGAACAGGTCGACCTCGCCGCCGCCGTCCGCAGCGAGCACCACGAGGCCGGCCTCCTGCGCCGTCCGTACGGCGACGGCCGGGTCGCGCTCGACGGCGAGGGGCAGCTGGAACAGGCTGCCCACCGAGGCCCGGACCGTCTTGGGGTTGTAGGCGTCCACGGAGTCGCCGGCGAGCACCACCCCGGCAGCCCCGGCGGCGTCGGCCGTGCGGATCACGGTGCCGGCGTTGCCGGGGTCGCGCACCTCGGCGCAGATCGCCAGCAGCCCGGCCCCGGGGGCGAGGGAGGTGACCGGCACGTCGAGGAACCGGCAGACGGCGACCAGACCGGCAGGGCTCACGCTGTCGCTGAGCGCGTCCATCGCCCGGGCGTCGACGAGGGTGACGGCCACGCCGTCGAGGAGGGCCCGGTGCTCCTCGGCCGCGGCGGGCGTGGCGAACACCTCCACCACGCGGCCCGGAGCGCCGAGCGCGCCCTCGACCGCCTTCGGGCCGTCGGCAAGGAAACACCGCCGCTCGGACCGTGCCGAGCGGCGGTGCAGCTTGGCCGCGTCCTTGACCCGCTGGTTGGAGCGGGCCAGGACCGGGCCGGAGTCCGAGGCCAGGGCGTCAGGCCGAGGCGGCGGTCTCGGACGGGGCGTTGACGTCCTCGGGCAGCGCGGCCTTGGCCTGCGCGACCAGCGCGGAGAACGCCGCCGGCTCGTTGACGGCCAGGTCGGCGAGGATCTTGCGGTCGACCTCGACGCCCGCCAGGTTGAGCCCCTGGATGAAGCGGTTGTAGGTCATGCCCTCCGCGCGGGCGGCCGCGTTGATCCGCTGGATCCACAGGCGCCGGAAGTTGCCCTTGTTCTTCTTGCGGTCGTTGTAGCTGTAGACCAGGGAGTGGGTTACCTGCTCCTTGGCCTTGCGGTAGAGCCGCGAGCGCTGGCCGCGGTAGCCGCTGGCCCGCTCCAGGGTGGTACGACGCTTCTTCGCCGCGTTGACTGCGCGCTTGACGCGTGCCATCTCTCTTCTCCTTCTAGCGCCGGGCCGTCAGCGGCCGAGCAGCTTCTTCGCGCGGGGAACGTCGTTCTTGGCGACCTCGACCGTGCCCGTCAGGCGACGGGTGACCTTGGAGGCCTTCTTCTCGAGGTTGTGACGCTTGCCGGCCTTCTCGCGAAGGATCTTGCCGGAGCCGGTCACCTTGAACCGCTTGCTGGCACCGGAGTGCGTCTTGTTCTTCGGCATCGCTCTCTCTCTTCCTGCTCGAACTCGTGGACCGACGCTCAGGCGTCGATCTCGGGGTCGAGGTTCTCCGAGCGACCCCGCTCCTTCTTCTGCGCCGCGGGCCTGACCGCGGTGCGCTCGGCCTGGGCGGCGCGCTCCTCGGCCTGCTCGGCCTCGCGCTCGGCGCGACGCTCTTCCTTGGCGGCCTTGATCTCGGCCTTGGCCTCGGCCTTCTTCTTGTGCGGACCGATCACCATGGTCATGTTGCGGCCGTCCTGCTTGGGGGCCGACTCGACGAAGCCCAGCTCCTCGACGTCCGCCGCGAGCTTCTGCAGCAGCCGGAAGCCCAGCTCGGGGCGGTGCTGCTCGCGACCGCGGAACATGATCGTGATCTTGACCTTGTCACCGGCCTTGAGGAAGCGGACGACGTGACCCTTCTTGGTCTCGTAGTCGTGCGCGTCGATCTTCGGCCGGAGCTTCATCTCCTTGATGATGACGTTGGTCTGGTTCCGTCGTGCCTCACGGGCCTTCTGGGCGTTCTCGTACTTGAACTTCCCGTAGTCCATGAGCTTGCAGACAGGCGGCTTCCCCATCGGGGCGATCTCCACCAGGTCCAGGTCGGCCTCCTGCGCCAGCTTGAGGGCCTGGTCGGTGGGGACGATGCCGACGGTCTCGCCGTTGGGTCCCACGAGCCGGACCTCGGGAACCCGGATCCGGTCGTTGATGCGCAGCTCGGTGCTGATGTGTCCTCCAAACTCGTTCGATCGGGGGCCCACACAACACAAAAGGCTCCCGCTGTCCAAGCGGAAGCCAGTCACGAGCCCGACGGCCGCGCGTCTGTCGACGGCGGCGCCACGCTCTCCACGGACCGGACCCGACGACCTGGCGGCCGGTGCGGGTGGGAGACGATGGTACTGGTCCCCGCTTGTGGATCTGCCGGAAGCCCTCGCGGGTCTCCGACGGATCGGTCAACGCCTGATGGTAGCCGGATTGTTCCGGTCAGCGCGAATCGCCGTCGCCCGCCGCGCCCTCGCCGGGCGCCGACCCGAGCCACGCCCAGCCGCCGTCCTCGAGCCGCACCGGACGCCACCCCGCGGCCACCCGGTGCAGGTCCTCCCCCGACACCACCAGCCGGTGGGGGCCCGCCACGTCGACCACCAGGGCGTCGGCACCCTCCTGCACCGCGGTGGCCGCCGCGAGGTGGGCGGGCACGGGGACGGGCCGCGCGTCCGGACGCCACTGACCGAGGGCGTCGAGGTCGGTGAACGCCAGGAGGGCCAGCCGGCCGTCGGCGCCGGTGAGCAGCACGGCCGCCATGTCACTGGACTTGTCGGTCGCCAGCGGCCTGCCGTCGGCGCCGGCGGCGCCCTCGCCGGCCTCACCCAGCATGGCGACGACCGGCACCAGCAGCCGTGCCTCCGCCAGGGCGGCGACCGCCGCGGGGTACGGCGCCGAGCCGGCGTCGTACGCGCGGAGGGCGGCGGCGAGGGCCGGGTCGGCGGAGCCGTCGTCGTCGACGTACGCCGAGCCCTGGAGCCGGCGCGCATCGGGGCGCTGGTGCGGCGGTTCGGTCACCGGCCCATCGTCCCACGCATGGAACGATGGCCCGCGTGCATTCCTCCTTCGTCGCGCGCAACCGGTTGGCGGCGCGGCTCGGCGACGCGGTCCGGGCGCACGCGGAGCCGCTGCCGACCCCGCTCCTCGTCGTCGACCTCGACGCCTTCGACGCCAACGCCGCCGACCTGGTCCGCCGGGCCGCCGGCACGCCGATCCGGGTGGCGTCGAAGTCGCTCCGCGTGCCGGCCCTCGTCCGGCGGGCGCTGGACACCGACGGGTTCCGCGGCGTGCTGGCCTACACCCTGGCCGAGGCGCTGTGGCTGGAGGAGCAGGACGTCTGCGACGACATCCTGGTGGCCTACCCCACCGTCGACCGAGCCGCCCTCGGCCGGCTGGTCGCCTCACCGCGCGCCGCGTCGAGGATCACGATCATGGTCGACGACCGCGCCCACCTCGACCTGGTCGACAGCCTGCGATCCTCCACCGCGGTGCCGGTGCGCGTCGCGATCGACGTCGACGCCGGGCTCCGCTGGGCCGGTCAGCAGGTCGGGCCGCGGCGCTCGCCGCTGTTCGACATCGGCTCGGTCACCGAGCTCGCCCGAACGGTCGTCGACCGTCGCGGCTTCCAGCTCGTCGGCGTGATGACCTACGAGGGCCAGGTCGCGGGCGTGCCGGACGCCGTGCCGCACCAGCGGGCCAGGTCCGCGGTGGTGCGCCGGATCAAGCAGCTGTCGGTCGCCCAGCTGGAGGTGCGCCGCGCCGCCATCGCCGAGGCGCTCCGCACCCTGGAGGGATACGGCGGCTTCGACGGGCTGCGGCTGTGGAACGCCGGCGGCTCGGGCTCGCTCGAGTCCTCGGCGGCCGACCCGGTGGTCACCGAGGTGACGGCGGGCTCCGGCCTGCTCGGCCCGACGCTGTTCGACCACTACCGCGCCTTCGCGCCGGAGCCGGCGGCGTTCTTCGGACTGCCGGTGACGCGCCGGCCGGCACCGGACGTGGCGACGGTGCACGGGGGCGGCCTGATCGCCTCGGGCCCCACGGGCGCCGACCGGGCGCCCACGCCCTGGGCACCCTCCGGACTGCGGCTCACCGGGCTCGAGGGAGCGGGCGAGGTGCAGACCCCGCTGGTCGGCACCAACGCGGGGACCCTCGCGGTCGGCGACCTCGTGTGGTTCCGGCACGCCAAGTCGGGCGAGCCGTTCGAGCACGGCACCACCGTGCAGCTGCTCCGAGGCGACCGGTTCGTCGACGAGGTGCGCACCTACCGGGGCCATGGCCTCGCCTTCTGATCCCGCCTCGGTGGCGCGGCGGGTGCTGGACGAGACGCTGCTCCGCCCGCCCACACTGGGAGAGGGGCGGCTGATCTGCATCGACGGGCTCGCGGGGGCCGGCAAGACCAGCATCGCCCGCGAACTGGCCCTCGTCGAGCCAGGTGCCGTCGTGATCGCCACCGACGAGATGCTGGAGGGCTGGCGAGGCCTTCCGGGCCTGGCAGCCTCCGTCGAGGAGCTGCTCCGGCCGCTGACGCAGGGCCGGCCCGGGCGCTGGCGGCGCTGGGACTGGCTGGCCGACGGCTGGGCCGAGGAGCGGGTGGTCCAGCCGTCTCCCCTGCTGGTGCTCGAGGGCGTGGGCTCCGCCGGGGCGGCGTACGACGAGTGGGTCACCTTCCTCGCCTGGGTCGAGGCGGAGCGCGGGCTGCGGCTCGCGCGGGGACTGGCGCGCGACGGCGAGGAGCATCGTGAGCACTGGCTGACCTGGCTCGAGGACGAGGTCGCGCTCCACGAGCGCGAGCGCACCCGCGACCGGGCCGACCTGATCGTCCGGACCGGCTGATGCCGCGGCCGCCACTAGGGTGACGACGTGAGCGCTCCGACGGGGAAGCAGTACGTCATCGCGTCCGGGCGCTACCGCGCCGTCCTCACCGAGGCCGGGGCGGCGCTCCGGGAGCTGACCTACGACGGGCGGCCCCTGGTCGAGGGCTTCGCCGAGGACGCGATGCCCGGCGGCGGCAGCGGCCAGCTGCTGGTGCCGTGGCCCAACCGGATCCGCGACGGCCGCTACGAGTTCGCCGGTCGGTCGCTCCAGCTGCCGCTCACCGAGCCCTCGCGGTCCAACGCCTCCCACGGCCTGGTGCGCTGGGCGGCGTGGTCGGTGGCCGCGCACGAGCCCGACCGGATCGAGCTGTCCTGCTTCCTCGCAGCGCAGACCGGCTACCCGTGGGCGCTGGACCTGCGGGTGAGCTACACCCTCGGCGACGACGGCCTCCACGTGACCCAGGCGGCGACGAACCTCGCCGACTCCCCCGCGCCGTACGCCTCCGGGGCGCACCCGTACCTGATGGCCGGCGTCGGGCCGTGCGACGGATGGGAGCTCCAGCTGCCGGCGAACACCCGGCTGCTCACCGACGACGAGCGGCTGCTCCCGGTCGGTCGCGAGGACGTGACGGGGACCGACGCCGACTTCCGCACGCCGCGGCGGATCGGCACCACGGTGGTCAACCACGCCTTCACCGACCTCGACCGGGACGGCCGGGGCACGGCCACGACGACCGTGGTCGGCCACGGCGGCGCGGTGGCCCTGTGGGTCGACGAGCACCACCGATGGCTGCAGGTCTACACCGGCGACGAGACCCGGACGCCGAGGTCGTCGCTGGCCGTGGAGCCGATGACCGCACCCCCGGACGCGTTCAACTCCGGTGAGGACCTCGTCGTGCTCGAGCCCGGTGAGCGGTTCGCAGCCTCCTGGGGGATCCGCTCCCTGTGACCAGGCCGGTCAGCCGCTGCTGCGCGCGGCCACCAGGGCCTTGAGCTCGAGCACGGCGCGCCTGGCGCGCTCGCCGTCGGAGGCGTGGACGCCCATCACCGGCACGGTGGTGCCGTCACTGAGGTCGAGGGAGGGCCAGGGTGCGCCGACCGGCATCCGCAGCGCAACCACCTCCGCCCACTCGAGGCCGCGCTTGCGGTAGCCGTTGACGACGGTCAGGCCGCGGTCGGTCGCGTCCACCCGCGACCGCGCCATCCCGTTGAGCAGCAGCAGGCCGACGAGCACGAAGCCGATCACCGTGGCCTTCTGGAGGACGTTGACCTCGTCCTTGGTCTCCTGGTCGAAGGTGAGCCACAGCCAGGCGAAGGCGCCGACCAGGACCGCGCCGAACGCGGCCGCCGCCAGGCGGGGGCCGAACGGCCGGTACGTGCGCGGCAGCGGCGGCTCAGAGGCGGCAGGCATGGATGTCCGTGGTGAGGATGGCTCGGGCGCCGAGGTCGTAGAGCTCGTCCATCACCCGCTGGACCCGGGCCCGCGGGACCATCGACCGCACGGCGACCCAGCCCTCGCGGTGCAGCGGGCTCACGGTCGGGCTCTCGACGCCGGGGGTCAGGGCGACGGCCTGCTCGACGCGCTCCTCGCGGATGTCGTAGTCCATCATCACGTAGGTCCGCGCCACCAGGACGCCCTGCAGCCGTCGGGTGAAGATGTCGAGCGCGGCCGGGTCGGCGTCGGCACGGCTGATCATCACCGCCTCCGACTCCAGGATCACCTCGCCGAACACCTCGAGCCCCGCGTTGCGCAGCGTGCTCCCGGTCTCGACGACGTCGGCGATCACGTCGGCGACCCCGAGCTGGATGCTGGTCTCGACGGCACCGTCGAGGCGGACCACCGACGCGTCGATGCCGCGCTCGGCGAGGTAGCGGGCCACCACGCCGTCGTAGGAGGTGGCGATCCGCTTGCCGGTGAGGTCGTCGGAGCTGCTGGCCGTGCCGGGCTTCGCAGCGAAGCGGAACTTCGAGCGGCCGAAGCCGAGCTGGAGCGACTCGACGGCGGTCGCCTGCGAGTCCAGCAGCAGGTCGCGGCCGGTGATGCCGGCGTCCAGGGTGCCCTCGCCGACGTACAGGGCGATGTCGCGGGGGCGCAGGTAGAAGAACTCGACCTCGTTGTCCGGGTCGAGCTTCGTGAGCTGCTTGGAGTCCGAGCGCTGGGCGTAGCCGGCCTCGCGCAGCATCGTCGAGGCGGCCTCGGACAGGGCCCCCTTGTTGGGGACGGCGATCTTCAGCATGGCGGGTCCTAGAGGTGGGTGTAGACGTCCTCGAGCGAGAGGCCGCTCGCGATCATGAGGACCTGGGCGTGGTAGAGCAGCTGGCTGATCTCCTCGGCCGTGCGCTCGGGACCCTCGTGCTCGGCCGCCATCCAGGACTCCGCGGCCTCCTCGATCAGCTTCTTGCCGATCGCATGGACGCCCGCGTCGAGCGCCCGCACGGTGCCCGAGCCCTCGGGGCGGTCCCGCGCCTTCTCGCTGAGCTCGGCGAACAGCTCGTCGAACGTCTTCACGGGGCAGCAGCCTACGGCGTGACCGCCGCGGTGGCCGCGGCGGTCCCACCGGCCGTCACGGCATGGTCACCCGGCGTAGCCGTGGCGGCCGATCCGCTTCAGGGTCGCCGCGGTCTGCAGCGCCGCCGAGGCCGCCTCGTAGCCCTTGTCCTCGGTCGACCCGGCGAGCCCGGCGCGGTCCAGCGCCTGCTGCTCGTCGTCGCAGGTGAGCACGCCGAAGCCGATCGGCGTCTGGTGGTCGAGCGCGACCCGGGTCAGCCCGTCGGTGGCGGCGGTGCAGACGTAGTCGAAGTGCGGCGTGCCGCCCCGGATCACGACGCCGAGCGCGATCACGGCGTCGTACGACGGCGCGAGGGCGGCCGCCATCACGGGCAGCTCGAAGGTGCCCGGCACCCGCACGATGACCGGCGCCTCGAGGCGGTGGTCGGCGAACGCGCGCTGCGCCCCGGCGATCAGCCCGTCCATCACCTCCTGGTGCCAGCTGGCGGCGACCACCGCGACCCGCAGGTCGTGGCAGTCGACGGGCTCGAGGTCGGGTGCTCCGTGTCCGGCCATCTCAGTTCGCTCCTGCCGTCAGGTCGGTGAGGTTGGGGAGGTCGTGGCCCATCCGGTCGCGCTTGGTGAGCAGGTAGGCCAGGTTGTGGTCGTTGGGGTGCGGCGTGAGCGGCACCCGCTCGGCCACCTCGATGCCGTAGTCCTCGAGGTCGGTGACCTTGGTGGGGTTGTTGGTCAGCAGCCGGACCTCGGTGACGCCGAGGTCCTTGAGGATCTGGGTGGCAGCGCCGTAGTGGCGCGCGTCGGCCGGGAGGCCGAGGTCGAGGTTGGCGTCGACGGTGTCGCGGCCCCCGTCCTGCAGCTGGTAGGCCTGCAGCTTGGCGACCAGGCCGATCCCGCGGCCCTCGTGACCGCGCAGGTAGACGACCACGCCGCGGCCCTCGGCGACGATCCGGTCGAGCGCCTCGTTGAGCTGCGGGCCGCAGTCGCACCGGCTGCTGCCGAACACGTCACCGGTCAGGCACTCGGAGTGGACCCGGGTGAGCACCGGACCGCCGTCGGCGAGCGCGGCCGGGTCGCCGTACACGAGGGCGACGTGCTCGCTGCCGTCGACGGTGATGGTGTAGCCGATGGCGGTGAACTCGCCGTGGTTCGTGGGCAGCCGGGTCTCGGCCTCGCGCACCACGTGGCGCTCGGTGCGCCGCCGGTAGCGGACGAGGTCCTCGATCGAGATCATCGCCAGCCCGTGCTCGTCGGCGAACTGGCGGAGCTCCGGTGCCCGCTTCATGGTGCCGTCGTCGTTGACCACCTCGACGAGCACGCCGGCGGGGGTGAGGCCCGCGAGCCGGCACAGGTCGACGGCGGCCTCGGTGTGGCCGCGCCGGACCAGCACGCCCCCGTCGCGGTAGCGCAGCGGGAAGACGTGGCCGGGCCGGGTGATCTCCCACGGCTCGGTGGCCGAGTCGGCGAGCACCCGGACGGTGTGGGCGCGGTCGGCCGCCGAGATGCCGGTCGTGACGCCGTCGCGGGCGTCGACCGAGATCGTGTAGGCGGTGCGCATCTTGTCGCGGTTGTGCGGCGTCATCAGCGGGATCTCGAGCCGGTCGAGCATGGCGCCCGGCATCGGGGCGCAGATCACCCCGCTGGAGTGGCGGATCGTCCAGGCCATCAGCTCGGGCGTCGCCTTGCTGGCCGCGAAGATGATGTCGCCCTCGTTCTCGCGGTCCTCGTCGTCGACGACGACCACCGCCCGGCCGGCGGCGATGTCGGCGATGGCGCGCTCGACGGGGTCCAGGCTGACCTTCTCGGTCATGGCTTCTCCTTCTCGGTGCTCGAGCTGTCGCTCGTGTAGGCGCGCACGAGCTTCTCCACGTGCTTGGCGATGACGTCGACCTCGAGGTTGACCTGGTCGCCGGGCGCCCGGAACCCCAGCGTCGTGCGGGCGAGGGTCTCGGGGATGAGGCTGACGGTGAAGCTGGACTCGCCCGCCTCGACCACGGTCAGCGATGTGCCGTCGACGGTGATCGAGCCCTTGTCGACCAGGTAGCGGCCCAGCGAGCGGGGCATCGCGATCTCGACCACCTCCCAGTGCTCGCTGGGGGTGCGGGCGACCACCTCGCCGACCCCGTCGACGTGGCCCTGGACGATGTGGCCGCCCAGCCGCTTGTCGGCGGTCACGGCGCGCTCGAGGTTGACCCGGTCGCCCACGCGCAGGGCGCCCAGGCTGGTCTTCGCGAGCGTCTCGGCCATCACGTCGGCCGTCCAGCGGCCGGCGCCTTGGGCCGGGCGGTCGAGGTCGGCGACGGTCAGGCAGCACCCGTTGACGGCGATCGAGTCGCCCGGGCCGGCGTCGGAGACGGCGACCTCGCACTCGATGGTGAGCCGCACGGCGTCGCCCTGGTCCTCGATGGCGGCGACGGTGCCGAGCTCCTCCACGATCCCGGTGAACATCAGGCGTCCTTCCTCTCGGGGCGGAGGAGCAGCCGGACGTTGGCCTCGGCCTCCTCGCCGATCACGGTGGCCTCGACCAGCTCGAGGCGGAGGGCGTCGCCGATGCTGGTGATCCCCAGGTCGGCGACGGCCGACGTCCCCGCACCGAGCAGCACGGGGGCCACGTACGCCACGACGTCGTCGACGAGCCCGGCGCGAAGGAAAGCGGCAGCGAGCGTGGGACCGCCCTCGAGGAACACGTGGCTGCGCTCGTGGTCGTGGTGCAGCGAGGCGAGGGCCTGCTGCGGGTCGCGGGTCCGCAGGTGCACCGTCGGCGCCTGGCCGTCGAGCACGCGCCGGTCGCCGGGGATGTCCCGCTCCCCCATCACCGCCCGCAGCGGCTGGTGGGCCACCGGCCGGTCGGCCTCGTCGCGGACGGTCAGCTGCGGGTCGTCGACGGCGACGGTGCCGGTGCCGACCAGCACGGTGTCGCACAGGCCGCGCAGGATGTGCGTGTCGCGGCGGGCCGGCAGCGAGGAGACCCAGCGCGAGGAGCCGTCGGCGGCGGCGCTGCGCCCGTCGAGCGTGGTCGCGAGCTTCCAGGTGACGTAGGGCCGCCCGTGCACGTGCGCGAACGTCCAGGCCCGGTTGAGCTCGGTCGCCTCCTCGGCCAGCAGGCCGGCGTCGGTCTCAACGCCCGCCGCGGCCAGCACCTCCAGGCCACCGCTCGCGACCGGGTTGGGATCGCGCTGGGCGACGACCACGCGTCGTACGCCGGCACGGAGGAGGGCCTGCGTGCAGGGACCGGTGCGGCCGGTGTGGTTGCACGGCTCGAGGGTCACCACGGCGGTGGCGCCGCGCGCCCGGTCGCCGGCGGCGGCGAGAGCCTCGACCTCGGCGTGGGGACTGCCGGCGCCGTGGTGGTAGCCCTCGCCGACGACGGTGCCGTCGGGCGCCAGCAGGACACACCCGACGCGGGGGTTGGGGTGCAGCGGCACGCCGGGGCTGGCCGCCAGGACGAGCGCGCGACGCATCGCGTCGTACTCCTGGGCGAAGGGCCCGCTGCTTCCGCTCACCGTCGTCCTCTCCGGATCCGATTCCTGCCTGCTCGGACTCCGGGGCGAGGGGGCGTCCCGTGGGCGGCGGACCGCGACACGGAACGCTCAGCGTGCGCTTCCCATCCGGACTTTGACCGTCGGTCCAGGAGTTCCACCTGGTCAACCGGCCACTGGCTGTGGCCGGGTCGCGGACTTTCACCGCCGGCTCGGAGTTTCACCGACCCCAGAGCACGCGAGCTCTTCGGACCATGGTCGCACACGACGGCGCGGTCGGTCCTGTGGTGCCGGTCACGTGGCGGTCCCTGGCGGACCTGCCCGTACTTCAAGGGGCTCCAGCGCCTCGCCGAGGGCGAGGAGTGGTCGAAGGAGGAGTACGCCGCGTTCATGACCGCGCACGACAACCACTGGGTCGACGAGTAGCCGGGAAGCGGTTCGCCGCCGGCGGTCAGCCGTCCGCGGCCAGGATCTGCTCGCGCAGGATGTCACCGTGCCCGGCGTGACGGGCCAACTCCTCGATCATGTGCCCGTACATCCAGCGCAGGCTGACCTCGCCGCGCCGGTGGTGCAGGCCGGTGTCGTCGAGGTCGTAGTCGAAGGCGATCCGGTCCGACTCCGCGCACACCTCGCGGAACTCGGCGGTGACCGAGGCGATGGTGTCGTCGGGGCCCAGGCGGAAGCTGGAGTCGACGTCGGGCGGCAAGCCGAGCTCCTCGCGGGTGCGCCCGGCCAGGGTGACGTGGAACCAGACGCGCTCCGCGAACGACGCGTGCTTGACCAGGCCGAGCAGCGTGGTCAGCGACGGGACGAGGCGGCGCCGTACCTGCTCCTCGGTGAGCCCGTCGACGAGGGAGAGGATCTCGGCCCGGTTGCCGGCGAGGAGGTCCTGGAGGGTCTTCCGCTCGGAGGCCGTCGTGTCGTCGTGCTGGTCGCTCATGAGGGCGCTCAGTCCAGCGTCAGCCGCAGCACCACGCGGTGCTCGTCACCGGAGTCGGTCACGGTCAGGCCCGCGGTGTCGAGCGGCTCGGCGTCGGCGCGGTCGGCGTCGGTGGTCATCGACCGCACCAGCCAGTCGTTGGCGTCGAAGTCGACGAAGGTGACCGTCGTCGCGCCCTCCACGTCGGGCACCACCCGCTGGAAGCGGTCGCTCTCACCCAGCCGTGCGGCGGGCTCGGCGACCTGCTCGAGGTAGGCCTCGTCGGGACCGATCACGACGCCGTCGCCGGTCCGCACCGACGTCAGGAACGGAGCCAGCTCCCTGCCCACGCCGTCGCGCAGCTTGTCGAGGGCCGCCTCGATGCGGTCGGCGTCCCCGGTGACCCGGACCGCGACCGGCTGCTGTGCGGGGTCCCGCTCGAAGTCGAGGCCCGGCCCGGCAACGACGGCGATGCGGTCGCCACCGAGCGCCGCCAGGTCCTCGGGCACGGACAGGCCGGTGGCCTCCTCGAACCTCGCGGTCGCAACCTCCCGCTCCTCCCCCGTGCCGTAGAAGTACAGCGGGGAGCCCGCCACGAAGGCGTCCGGCCAGCCCTCCGCGACGTCGCCACCGGTGGCGGCCGCCGTGTCCGCCGGCAGGTCGGCCACCGCCGCTCGGCCGCCGTCGCCGCCGGCGACGCTCCCGGTGAGCAGCAGCTCGTCACCGACCGTCTCGAGCTCAAGCGTCCCGTCGGCGAAGCGCACCACGCCGCCGATGCCGGAGAAGTCCTGCAACGCCGCCCGCAGCTCCTCGGGCACCTCCATCTCGTGAGGCATGCCGTGCTCGTCGTACTCCACCTCCTCCTCCTCCGTCGGAGCGCCGTACACCTCCTCGGAGTCCTCGACCAGCTGCTCCATCTCCTCCTCGGTGAGCTGGTCGGCGTTCTCCCATCGCTCCTGCAGCGCCAGCTCCTCGGGAGTCGGCTCGTAGGGAGCCAGCTCGCCGGCCGGGCCGGCGTCGCTGCCCGCCTCCATGGAATGCTCATCGCCCCACATCACGCCGATGAGCGGGACGAACACCATCGCCTCCAGCACGCCGGTCAACGGGTCCGCCGCCTCGAGCGCCGGCTCCGCCATGAAGAGCAGCATGGGGTCGCGCTGCCCGGCCTCGAGCAGCGCGGGTCCCGCCTCCGGCGCCGCGAACAGCGTCACCACGCCGGGATCGCCGGCCGCGCGGGTGAGCCGGAGGTAGTCGGCATCGTCCTGGAGGCTGGACCTGGCTGCGTCGGCCACGACCTCGCGGGCGACGGCGTCGTTGCGCGCCAGCACCGCCCAGTCACCGTCGACGACGTGGCCGAGCTCGGCCCCCTCGCAGCCGCGCGCGACGTCGTCCAGGCCCGCGCGCGCCTGCTCCGCGTCGGCGACCTGCACCACGAGCACCGGCTCGGGCCGGCCCTGGTCGACCACGGCGAGCGCCAGGCGATCTCCCGCCCAGTCGGCGATGTCGTCGAAGTCGAGGTCGCAGGATGCCTCGCTGCCGAGCGCCTCGACCACCGAGCGACGCAGGTCGTCCTGGCTGTCGAGACCCAGCTCCTTCTTCAGCGACGGGAACTTCCGAAGCGCGTCGTACGCCGCCACCTTCTGGCCGCCCGGCGGGTCGAGGTCGATCGCCAGGTAGGCGAGGGTGTCGGCGGGCAGCGCCTGGGCGGGTTGCGGGCCCTGGGCCGACCAGAGCTGCCAGGCCCACACGCCGCCGCCGACCACGGCGACGACACCCACGGCAGCGACGGCCACCGCGGCGGTACGACGGCCTCGCGGGCGCTCCGGCGAGGGGACGGGGAGGGCGGGGTCGACGAGCGTCATGGTGCTCCTGTCGCGCGTGGGGGGCGAGGCGCGAGCGCGCGTCCTCGGCAGCGTAGTGCGTGCCTGTGCCGGCTGACCCGAGAACCGACGAGCCGACCGGGCCGACTGGCCGGCCTGGCCGGCTGGGCGGACTGGCCGGCCGGGCCGACTGTGCTAGGCCGAGAGGATCAGCCCGCTGGTCGGGACACCGGTGCCGGCGGTGACCAGGACGTGCTGGGCGTCGGCGACCGGGTTGACCGAGGAGCCGCGGATCTGCCGCACGCCCTCGGCGATGCCGTTCATGCCGTGGATGTAGGCCTCGCCGAGCTGGCCGCCGTGGGTGTTGATCGGCAGCCGGCCGCCCACCTCGATGGCGCCGTCGCGGATGAAGTCCCTCGCCTCGCCCCGCCCGCAGAAGCCGAGCTCCTCCAGCTGCATGAGCACGTAGGGCGTGAAGTGGTCGTAGAGGATCGCCATCGGCATGTCGTCGGGCGTCAGCCCGGACTGCTTCCAGAGCTCGCGCCCGACCACGCCCATCTCCGGGATGCCGATGTCGTCGCGGTAGTAGGAGGTCATCACGAACTGGTCGCGTCCGGAGCCCTGCGCCGCCGCGGTGATGTACGCCGGCGCCTGCGGCAGGTCCCTCGCCCGCTCCGCGGAGACCACCACGAGCGCGACCGCTCCGTCGGACTCCTGGCAGCAGTCGAGCAGATGCAGCGGGTCGGCGATCATCCGCGAGGCCTGGTGGTCCGCGAGTGTGATCGGCTTGCCGAAGAAGAACGCGTCGGGATTGGTCGCGGCGTGCCGCCGGTCGGCGACGGCCACGCGGCCGAAGTCCTCCGACGTGGCGCCGTACTCGTGCATGTAGCGGCGCGCCTGCATCGCCACCGTGGCGGCGGGGGTGGAGAGGCCCAGCGGGTAGGTCCAGGCGTTGTCGAGCCCGTTGGTGTTGACCTGCGCGGCCGCCCACTTCGACACCTGGCCGAAGCGGTCGCCCGAGCGCTCGTTGAACCCGCGGTAGGCGACGACGACGTCGGCGACGCCGGTGGCGACCGCCATCGCGGCCTGCTGGACGGTCGCGCACGCGGCGCCGCCGCCGTAGTTGATCCGGCTGAAGAACCGCAGCTCCGGGATGCCGAGCTCGCGGGCGACGGCGATCTCGGCGGAGGTGTCCATCGTGAACGTGACGAGCCCGTCGACGTCGGCGGGCCGCAGCCCGCAGTCCGCCAGTGCGTGCTGCACCGCCTCGACCGAGAGCTGGAGCTCGGAGCGGCCGGACTCCTTGGAGAACTCGGTGGCCCCGATGCCGGCGACGGCCGCCTTGCCCGACAGCGTCCGGCTGCTCATGCGGCGCTCCCCTCGAGGGCGATCCGGACGGTGCCGGTCACGTGGTCGCCGAGGGAGACCGAGCCCACGACCTTGACCGTCGCCACGCCGTCGGCGATCTCGGCGACCTCGCCGGTGAAGGTGAAGGTGTCGTAGGGGTACGCCGGCGCGCCCAGCCGGATCGCGATGCCCCTGATCTGCACGTCGGGTCCGGCCCAGTCGGTGACGTAGCGCTCGCAGAGACCGGTCGAGGTCAGGATGTTGACGAAGATGTCCTTGGACCCCGCCGCCTGCGCGATGTCGCGGTCGTGGTGCACGTCCTGGAAGTCCCGCGTGGCGATCGCGGTCGACACCACCAGCGTCGGGGTGATCGGCAGCGTCCACTCCGGCAGCCGCTGTCCCACCTCGAGCCTGTCCAGCACGGCGCTCATGCCGCTCCTCCTTCGATCTCCGCCGCGCGGGCGGTACGACGCCAGATCGGCAGCGTCAGCTCGTCGTCCACGACGTTCCAGTCCACCGCCAGCCGGTCGCCGATCCGCAGGCCGTCGGGTCCCTCGGGCGGGACGCCGGTGACCTCGGCGACCATCCGCACCCCCTCGTCGAGGTCGAGCAGCGCGATCACGAGGGGCAGCTCCTTGCCGGGGACCTGCGGCGCGTGGTGGACGAGGTAGGAGAACACCGTGCCCTCCCCCGCCGCCACGACGTGGCCGCGGTCGAACGCGCCGCACTCCGGGCACGCGGGTCCCGGGGGGTGGCGCAGCACGCCGCACGCGTTGCACTTCTGGATCCGCAGCTCGCGCTGTGCCGTGCCCTCGAAGAAGTAGGCGTTGTCGCGGTTGACGACCGGACGGACGGGGCCGGTCACGACGCCGAGCCCTTCGGGACGAACTTGAGCACCCGGAACAGCATCGTGGCGACCTTCTCGCTCCCGCCGCCGTCGCTCTCGGGCTGCTCGACGTACCAGGTGTTGCGCGAGGTGACGAAGTAGCCCACGCCCATCGCCGTCGCCTTCGGCCCGACGACGGAGTCGAGGGCGGTGGTCACCCGCAGCCGCTCGCCCACCCGCAGGTAGCGGTCGTACTCCTGCTCGCAGTTGGTGCCGAGGACGGCGGTGAAGCCGGCCTCGGTCAGCACCTTCATCATCGCGTGCAGCGGGTCGTCGTCGGACGGGCGGCCACCGAGGCCGTACATCGTCCACACCTGTGCCATCGACGGCGGCGCCTCTCCCTGCAGGAAGCGGGGGTTGTCGAGGCCCATCGCCTCGAGCCAGTTGCTGATCGTCGGCTGGTTGACCGGGTCGCGGGCGAACCGCTCGGCGGCCTCGCCCCACGACCGGATCCGCTCGGCCTCGGCCATCACCTTCTCGTGGACGGCGGGGTCCACCAGCTCAGCGCTCATCGCGGCACCCTCGGCAGGCCGAGCCCGAACATCGAGATCAGCTCGCGCTGGACCTCCTGCACGCCACCGCCGAAGGTGAGCACCAGGTTGCGCTTGGCCTGCGCGTCGAGGTAGTCGAGCAGCTCCCGCGTCGCCGGCTCCCCGGGATCGCCGTGCCGGTGCACGAGCGCGATCAGGTCGGCGAGGAGGTGCTGGACCTGGTCGGCGGCGAACACCTTCGACGACGAGGCGTCGGCGACCTTCACGTCGCCGGACGCGGCGGCGCGCGCGACCTCCCAGTTGAGCAGCTCGTTGATGCGGAACACCGCCGTGGCCTTGCCGAGGAGGTCCGCCACGTCCGCCTCGTCGCGGACGCCGGCTGCGTCGGCCCAGCGCAGCACCCGGTCGCGGAGCCCCTCGATCCGGCCGGCGGGGCCGAGCATCACGCGCTCGTGGTTGAGCTGGGTGGTGATCAGCTTCCAGCCCTGGTTCTCCTCGCCGACCAGCATGTCCGCGGGGACCCGGACGTCGTTGAAGTAGGTGGCGTTGACGTGGTGGGAGCCGTCGGCGGTGACGATCGGGGTCCAGCTGTAGCCGGGGTCGGACGTGTCGACGATCAGGATCGAGATGCCCTTGTGCTTGGGGGCGTCGGGGTCGGTGCGGCACGCCAGCCAGAGGTAGTCGGCCTGGTGCCCACCGGTGGTCCAGAGCTTCTGCCCGTTGACCAGGTAGTAGGGGTCGCCGTCACCCTCCACGAGCCGCGCCGTGGTGCGCAGCGAGGCGAGGTCGGTGCCGGCGTCGGGCTCGGAGTAGCCGATCGCGAAGTGCACGTCCCCGGCGAGGATGCGCGACAGGAACAGGTCCTTCTGCTTCTCGGTGCCGTAGCGGATCAGGGTCGGCCCGACCGTCTGCAGGGTGACCGCGGGCAGGTGCACGTCGTGGTACTGCGCCTCGTTGGCGAAGATGGTCTGCTCCACCTCGCCGAGCCCGTGGCCGCCGTACTCCTCGGGCCAGCCGACGCCCATCCAGCCGTCCTCGCCCATCCGCCTGATCAGCCGCTGGTAGGACGGCCCGTGGCGGTCCCACGCGCCGTCGACGGCTCCGGGGTCGGCCGGGTGGCCGAACTCCTCGGCGAGGCCGCCGAAGTAGTCACGGATGCGGGCCTTGAGCGCCCGCTGGTCGTCGCTGAGCTCGAGGTTCTTGGCGGCGGGGTCCTCGACCGGGACCTGCGCGGCGGTGGTGTCGAGAGCGTGCGCGAGGTCGGTGCCCCAGGTCGTGAAGCCGACCAGCGGATAGGTGACGTCGACGCCCATCCCGCCGTGCAGGTGGTGGCAGGTCCGGAAGGCGTACGGCGCCACCTGGCTCGCCCAGTAGCCGGCGACCCTCAGGTCGTCGTCGGCCGGGAGCCCCTCGGCGACCCGCCACACGGCGTTGTCGGCGGCGAGGTCGAGCGTGCGGGAGGCGACGTACACGTCCGCCATCTGCAGGGACACGGCCTGGAACTCCGCGAGGGCCCGGCCGAACTGCCGGCGGCCCTTGACGTAGTCGGCCGTCAGGTCGCGTGCCCCGGCGAGGACGCCCGCGGCCGTGGCGACGAGACCGGCGCGCGCCACGTCGAGGAGGTAGGACGCGGCGCCGTCGTCGAGCAGCTCGGCCGGCGCCCGGTCGAGGACGACGGTGTGCTGCGGCACCGCACTGGAGGCGCTGGCCTCGTGCAGCGTGACGCCGGGCCCGGTCGGGTCGACGAGCGCGACCACGGTGCGGTCGCCGTCGACGGCCGTCACCAGGAGCCGCGCCGCCTCCGCGGCCCGACGGACGCCGACCTTGCGGCCGGTGACCCGCCCGTCGGTCACGGTCGCACCGGGTGCGTCCCCCAGTCCGACACCGGGCTCGCGCAGGGCCGGCGTGAGGAGCAGGTCGCCGGCGGCGACGCCGGGCAGCAGCTCCTTGCGCTGGGTCTCCGTCCCGTGGGCCGCCAGGGTGAGCGCGCCGCAGCACAGGGTCTCCCACACCGGGGCCTGCACCGCTCGCCGCCCCGACTCGCGCAGGAGCACGGCCACCTCGGCGAGGCCCAGGCCGTCGCCGCCGTGCTCCTCGGGGACCGGCAGCGCCGTCAGGCCGGCCGCGGCCCAGGCGGACCAGTTCCGGGCGTCGTTCTCCCTGTCCAGCACCTCGCCGACCACGGCGCGGACTGCGTTGATCGCGTCAGCATCCACGGCGAAACTGTAACGTGTTCTAGTCCTGCGTGGCGAGGGCCGCTCCCAGTCGGCGCAGCTCCGCCGGGAAGTGTTGGGCCAGCGCGTCGGCGTCGGGCACCGACTCGCGGCAGGCGATCACCCCGACGTGCATGCAGCCGGCGTTGGACATCACGGTGATGTTCAGTCCCGCTCCGTGGAACACCGGGCCGAGCGGGCAGAGGACGTCGATCCGGGCGCCCATGAAGTAGAGCGGGATCGGCGGCCCCGGGACGTTGGAGATCACCAGGTTGTGGACCACGGGGTGCCGCTCCGCGAGCCGGAGGTTCGCGTAGGTGCGCACGGCGAGGCCGAACGTCCGCGGCGCGGCGAACTCGGCCCAGTCCTGGAGGGCGTCGGCCGGGATCGCGTCGTGGTGCTCCTTGGCGCGCCGGTTGCGCTCGGCGAGCATGGCGAGCCGTTCGACCGGGTCGTCGATGTCGGTGCCGAGCTTGGTGAACAGTGCGGAGACCTTGTTGGCGCCGGCGGACCGCCGCGAGGAGTCCCGGACGCTGACCGGCACGGTGGCGAGCAGCGAGGACTCCGGCAGCTCGTCGCGGTCGGCGAGGTAGCGCCGCAGCGCGCCCCCGGCCACGGCGAGCACCACGTCGTTGACCGTGGTGCCGGTCTCCTTCTTGACCCGCTTGATGTCGTCGAACGGCAGGTCCACGACGGCGATCGACCGGTGCCCCGTGATCGTCCCGTTGAACGACGTGCGCGGCGCCGAGAACGGCGCAGCCATCGCCATGCCGCGCCGGGCGCGCCCCACCGTCTTGGTGACCAGCTCGGCCGACGGCTTGAGCACCTTGGCCACGGTCAGCGGACGGGCGGCCGCGCCGACCACGGCGCGGCCCAGCAGCTCGCCCTTCCCGGGGTCACGCGGGTGGCGCGGCGGCGGATCCGGCACGAGCGGCGCGGCCTCCGGCTCGATCGAGCACAGGTGCGAGAGCAGGTTGGCGCCCGAGACGCCGTCGACGGTGGCGTGGTGCATCTTCGCGAACACCACCACGCGCTCCCCGTCGACGCCGTCGGGCCGGTAGCCCTCGATCACCCACATCTCCCACAGCGGGCGGGAGCGGTCCAGCGGCAGCGCGGCGAGGTGCGCGCACAGGTCCATCAGCTCGCGGTAGCCGCCGGGGCTGGGCACGGCGAGGCGGTGCACGTGGCGCTCGATGTCGAAGTTGCGGTCGCGCACCCACACCGGGTGGTCCAGGCCCAGGGGCACCCCGCGGATCTTGCGGGTGAACTCCGGCACGTCGTGGACCCGATCGTCGATGGCCTCCTGGAGCAGCTCGAAGGTGTACGGCTCGGGCATCGTGCTCGGGTCGAGCACGATCACCCCGCACACGTGCATCAGCTGGGCGGGCGTCTCGAGGTAGAGGAAGCTCGCGTCCAGACCCGACAGCCGATCCATTGCCACTCCTGACTTCGCGCCCTCGGCTGCGAACATAGAACAGGTATCAGTCCGGGACAACGACGTCGTTACAGTGCAGGTCATGGGTTTCGTACGGCGCCAGGTCGTCACCGCCGCACTGACGGCCAACGCCATCCGGCCGATCCCCGGCTTCCGCGCGGGAATCCCGGCGTTCTTCGCCGGCTGGATCGCCGGTGAGCTCGCGCCGCACCTGCTGGGCCTGACCGCCGCCGACGCCGCAGCCCACGCCGTCGGCGCTCGCCGCGACGTGCGCGGGCTGGCCCTCGCCGGGGCCTCGACGGCGGGCCTGGCGTACCTGATCAAACAGAGCCGGGAGGCGATGCAGCACGCGGAGGACGCCCTCGTCGAGGGCCTGGGCGAGGACTACGTCGACCGGCTCGACGCGCGGCCGTCGCCGGCCGACCTCGCGGTCCCGTGGAGCCGGATCGCCAACCCCTTCGCGTTCCGTCGAGCGGCGCGCAAGGCGGGCGTCGAGGTGCACCGCAACGTGCGCTACGCCCCCCACGGCCGGCGGGGGCTGCTCGACGTCTACACCTCCGAGGTGACGCCGGCCCGGGGCGCGCCGGTGCTGCTGCAGGTGCACGGCGGCGGCTGGACGATCGGCAACAAGGACCAGCAGGGCCTGCCGCTGATGCAGCACATGGCTGCCCGGGGCTGGGTGTGCGTCGCGCCGAACTACCGCCTCGCGCCCCGCGAACCCTGGCCGGCCCAGATCGTCGACGTCAAGGCGGCGATCGCCTGGATCAAGGACAACATCGCCGACTACGGCGGCGACCCGGAGTACGTCGCGATCACCGGCGGCTCCGCCGGAGGCCATCTGACCGCGCTCGCCGCGGTGACGCCCAACGCCCCGGAGTTCCAGCCCGGCTTCGAGGACGCCGACACCTCGGTGCAGGCCGCCGTCCCCTACTACGGCGTCTACGACTTCGCCGGTGCGAGCGGGCTGAAGTCGGCGCGCCTGCTGCGCGACGAGTTCCTCTCCGGCTGGGTGATCAAGGAGGCGTTCCGCGACCACCCCGAGATCTACGAGCTGGCGTCCCCGCTGCTGCGGGTGACGCCGGACGACCCGGACTTCTTCGTCATCCACGGCGCCCGCGACACGCTGGTCGACCCCCGCCAGGCACGGTCCTTCGTCGACGCGCTGCGCGCCACGTCGAAGCGCACGGTCGTCTACGCCGAGCTCCCCGGCGCCCAGCACGCGTTCGACGTCTTCCCCTCCATCCGCTCGCAGCACCTGGTGCGGGCCACCGAGCGGTTCCTCACCTGGCACTGGAACAGCTGGCAGCGGGAGCGGGCGCAGCCCGACGAGCGGACCGAGGAGCTCACCGACCAGCAGGGCAGCGCCGGCTAGGAACGCGGCAGGCCGAGGATCCGCTCCCCTGCGACGTTGCGCAGGATCTGGGTGGTGCCCCCCGCGATGGACAGGCAGCGCGTGTTCAGCGCCTCCCACACGTCCGCGGCGAGCTGCGAGTCGTTGTCGGCCTCGTTGTCGGCCTCGTTGACGGCCTCGTTGTCGGCCTCGTTGTCGGCCTCGTTGTCGTTGGGGCCGCCCGCGCGCTCGATCGGGCCGAGCACCGCGATCGCGTCCCTGTGGAGCTCGACCACGAGCTCGGAGGAGTCCTGCCGGCTCCGCACGCCGAGGAGCTTCGCCACGCTGGACTCCGCGCCGGGGCCGTGGCCGCCGAGGGCCCGCAGCGTGGTGCGCACGGCGAGCAGTCCGCAGACGGTGGCCAGCGCGACCTGGTGGCCGATCCTGACCCGGTGGGTGGCCGGCAGGTCGCGCTCGCCGGCGATCTGCACGGCCCGCTCGACGCTCTTGGTGAGGCGGGCGCTCGCCATCGCCACCCGCTCGTTGGCCAGCGTCGTGCGCGCCAGCCGCCAGCCGTCGCCGGGCTCGGCGACGACGTTCTCGTCGGGCACGAAGACGTCGTCGAGGAACACCTCGTTGAAGAGCGCCTCCCCCGTGATCTCGCGAAGGGGCCGGACCTCGATGCCTGGCGACCTCATGTCGACGAGGAAGTAGGTGATCCCCTTGTGCTGCGGCGCGTCCGGGTCCGTCCGCGCCAGGCAGATGCCCCAGTCGGCGCGCTCCGCGACGGAGGTCCACACCTTCTGGCCCGAGAGCGACCAGCCGCCGTCCACCTTGACCGCCCTGGTGCGCAGCGAGGCGAGGTCGGATCCGGAGCCGGGCTCGGAGAACAGCTGGCACCACACCAGCTCGCCCATCAGGGAGGGGCGCACGAACCGCTCCCGCTGCTCGTCGGTGCCGTGGGCGAGGATCGTCGGGACCGCCCACCCGGCGATGACCAGGTCCGGTCGCTCGACGCCGACCCGCGCGAGCTCCTGGTCGATCACGATCTGCAGGGTCGGGTCGGCTCCGAGCCCGTAGGGCCGGGGCCAGTGCGGGGTGAGGTAGCCGGCGTCGACCAGCGCCGCCCGTCGCTCCGTCGCCGGCCGGGCGGCGATCGCCTCCGCGGTCGCCCGGACCTCGGGACGGATGGCGGCGTCGCGGCCCTCGAGGTCGACGTCCACCCGACGTCGTACGCCGGCGACGGCCGCGGCGGTGAGCCGCTCCGCCGCGGCATCGGCCGGGCCGACCAGGGCACGGAGGGAGAGCGCGCGGCGCAGGTAGAGGTGGGCGTCGTGCTCGAAGGTGAAGCCGATGCCGCCGAGCACCTGGATGCAGCTCTTGGCGACCTCGACGGCGCCGTCGAAGCACACCGCCGTCGCGACGTCGACGGCGAACGCCCACTGCTCCTCGTCGCCGTCCGCCGACGCGGCGGCGTCCCAGGCGGCGGCGGTGACCGCCTCGGCCGTCTCCAGCATCTGGGCGCACAGGTGCTTGATCGCCTGGAAGGCGCCGATCCGCTGGCCGAACTGCTCACGCACCTTGGCGTAGTCGACCGCCGTCCCCAGGCACCAGCGGGCCACGCCCGCCGCCTCCGCGGCGGCGAGCGTGACGGCGGTACGACACCGGCGCTCGTCGGGCGCGGCGGTCAGGCCGGGCTGGCCCGCCTGGGCGTCGCTGGGCACAGCGTGCCGTGCGGTGAGGTCGACGCCGAGCACAGGGGTGAGCCCAGGGGTGTGCTCGGTGGCCGCCTCGCTGCCGCTCAGCAGCAGCCGCTCGGCCGCGTTGCCGCCGTCCCACACCACGCCGCCCGGACGGACCTGGACGCCGTAGCGGCCGGGGGTTCCGGTCAGCACGCTGCCTACCGCCGCGCCGAGCAGACCGGCCGGGACCAGCTCGTGGGCGCACGCCTCGAGCGCGATCGCCTGGTCGAGCAGGGTGCCGCCCCCGCCGCCGGCCGACTCCGGAACCGCGATGGCGTGGACGCCCATCTCCTCCGCCGCCGCCCAGAGGTCGTCGAACCGCGCGGCGGCGTCGGCCTCGGCCGCGCGGGCTGCCTCGATGCCACCGAGGCTCGCCGCCCACTTGCGCAGGGTGTCGGCCAGCTCGACCTGCTCGGCGCTGATCCCGATCGACATGCTGCTCCTTGGAGTCTCCGGGGCCCGCCGCGCTCGCACCTCGTCCAGCGGGAGCCAAACTAGAACGTGTTCCACTCTACTAGAGTCCGGCGGGTGACCGCCGACCTGCCCGCCGACCTGCTCGAGCACGCCCGCGCCGCGAAGGGCTTCATGCCGGAGGACGAGGGGGCGCTGCTCCACCGGGTCGCGCTGCAGCGGCTCCCCCACGGTCCGGCGCTCGAGGTCGGCACCTACTGCGGCAAGTCGGGCATCTACCTCGGCGCCGCCGCCCGCGCGGTCACCGCCGCGACCGGTGACCTCGCGGTCGCGTTCACCGTCGACCACCACCGGGGCTCCGAGGAGAACCAGGCCGGCTGGGAGCACCACGACCCGAGCCTCGTGGACCCCGACCTCGGCCGGATGGACACCCTGCCGGTCTTCCGCAGGACGATCGCCCGAGCCGGCCTGGAGGACCACGTGGTGGCGATCGTCGGCCGCTCGACCACGGTGGCGGCCCACTGGCGCACCCCGCTCTCCCTGCTCTTCATCGACGGCGGGCACGGCGAGGAGCCGGCCCGCGACGACTTCGCGGGCTGGCCGCGGTGGGTGGTGCGGGGCGGCCTGCTCGCCATCCACGACGTCTTCCCGGATCCCGCGGAGGGCGGGCGTCCGCCCTACGAGCAGATCTACCTGCCCGCGCTCGAGAGCGGGCAGTTCACCGAGGTCGACGCGGTCGGCTCGATGCGGGTCCTGGAGCGGACCTCCGGCTCAGTGGGCGACCCGGTCGGCTGAGGGGCAGCTGCACTCCAGCGCGATCTCGTCGAAGTGCGGGGCCAGCGAGGTGCCCCGCATGATCCCCGAGCCGGGCGTGCCGTGGCCGTAGGTCTCGCCGAGCGCGTCGACCGCCAGCAGCACCGCCGCGGCCGTGTAGGTCGTGTGCTCCACCGGCCAGTGCACGTCGCGCGGCTCGCCCTCCGCCCGCCGGGCCGGGTCGTCGTACACCCAGCCGGTCCAGTAGCGGCCGTCCGCCTCCCGGAGGTGCTGCATGTCGCGCAGCAGCGCCAGGCCGCGGCGGCTGTCGCCGATGGCGTCGAGCGCCATCGCCAGCTCGCAGGTCTCGGCGCCGGTCACCCAGGGGTTGGTGTCGACGCAGTGGATGCCCAGGCCGGGGACGACGAAGTCACCCCAGCGGGAGTCGATCAGCGCGCGGGCCGCCTCGCCGCGGACAGCGCCGCCGAGGACCGGGTAGTACCAGTCCATGGAGTACGTCGACTTGTCGGCGAACAGGTCGCGGTGCGCCCGGACGGCGTGGCCGAGCCGGCCGCCGGCCAGCTCCCACTCCGGCTGGGGGTCGTCCATTAGGTCCGCGAGGGCCACGCCCGCCCGCAGCGAGTGGTAGATGCTCGAGCTCCCGGTGAGCAGGCAGAAGTCGTCCTGCGGGGTCCACTGGATGCCGCCGAAGGACTGCTGGAGGGAGACGACGAAGTCGAGCCCCGCACGCACCGAGGGCCAGTACTGCTCGACGAAGCGGATGTCGCGCCGCACCAGCCAGTGGTGCCACAGCCCCACCGCGAGGTAGGCCGACATGTTGGACTCGCCGCGCTCGTCCTCGGGCCGGCCGCCCACGATCTTCATCGGCCACGAGCCGTCGGCACGCTGCATCGTCGGCACCCACGCGTAGGCGCGCTCGGCGGCCTCCACCTGGCCGCCGACCAGCATCGCCATCGCGGCCTCGACGTGGTTCCAGATGTCGACGTGCTCGCCGGTGGTCCACGGCACGGCGCCCCACGGCTCCTGCATCGCGGCGATGGCGGCGGCGGTGTCGGCGACCTCGGCGGCGCTCAGCACGCCGTCGACGCAGGGCAGCCTGCTCAGGGGCACCTCGGAGGGGGTGCTCGCCTCGGTCACGCCGCGTCCGGCTTCCGGAAGTAGAGCACCATGCTCTTGCCGATCAGGGGGTCGAGCACCCGGCCCGCCAGTCGCAGCGGCAGCGGGTTCTTCATGATCTCCCACACCAGGAGCCGGTGGTAGGCCTTCGCCAGCGGGTGGCCGTCGTTCTCGACGCCGACGGCGCACTTGATCCACCAGTACGGCGCGTGCAGGCCGTGGGCGTAGCCCTTGCCCTCGAACACCATGGCCTCGCCCGGGGTGCCGTCGTTGGGCCGGCCGCCCTTGGTGACCTTGTCGACCAGCTCGTGGTCGGTGTAGATCCGGATGTGGCCGCCCTCGGCGTTGTGGTAGTCGTCGGAGAGCTTCCAGTTCACGACCTCGGGCAGCCAGCGGGGCACGGAGACCGCCAGGGTGCCGCCGGGGCGGAGCACCCGGATCAGCTCACGGATCGCGGTGACGTCGTCGTGGATGTGCTCGAGCACCTCGGCGGCCACGATCCGGTCGAACTCGCCGTCGCCGAAGGGCAGCGCGAGCGCGTCGCCCTGCTTGACGTCGGCCTCGGCGCCCGCCGGCACCTCGCCGGCCTCGGCCATCGCGACGAAGAGGTCCTTGACGCCGGCGAGCTCGTCGGCGTCCATGTCGAAGGCGACCACGTCGGCGCCGCGGCGGTACATCTCGAAGCTGTGGCGGCCGGCGCCGGCACCCATGTCGAGGACCCGGTCACCGGGCCGGAGGCCGAGCCGGTCGAAGTCAACGGTCAGCATCTGGTCAGCTCTCCTCGTTCCTCTCGGACTCGAAGTCCGCGATGACCTTCTCGTACGCCGCGGCGACCTTCACGGCGACCGCCCGCCAGCTGAACTGCTCCTCGACGCGCCGGCGGCCCGCCGCGCCCATCCGCGCCCGGCGCTCGGGGTCGTCGAGCATCCGCTCCAGCGCGTGCAGGAGCTCGCCCACGTCGCCGGGCGTCACCAGGTCGGCGCACTCGCCGTCCTCGCCGACGACCTCTGGGATGGCGCC
Source organism: Nocardioides proteolyticus (assembly GCF_051280635.3). NCBI lineage: Bacteria > Bacillati > Actinomycetota > Actinomycetes > Propionibacteriales > Nocardioidaceae > Nocardioides > Nocardioides proteolyticus. The sequence goes on from NZ_JBNBPO030000005.1 coordinate 41,745, forward strand.
CGCGCGGGAGACGATGAGCGGCGTCGCGCACGCCATCATCTCCGCCGTCGGCAGCGAGAAGCCCTCGTAGAGGGAGGGCACGCAGGCCACCTCCGCCGAGCCCATCAGCTCGACCAGCTCGTCGTCGGTCAGCCCGTGCGCGAACCGGACGGCGTCGCCGATGCCGAGCCGCTCGATGAGCCGGTCGGTGCGACCGCCCGGCGCGGGCCGGGTCACCAGCACCAGCTCGACGTCGCGCTCGGTGCGCAGCTTGGCGAAGGCCTCGAGCAGGGTCGCGATGCCCTTCATCGGCGCGTCGGCACTGGCCATGGCCATGATCCGACCGGGCACGCGCGGCTTGCTCGGCGGCACGAAGTTGTCATCGACGCCCAGCAGGATGACCTGCATCCGCGCCGGGTCGACGCCGAAGTCGCGGGCGATGTCGCGCTTGGACGCCTCCGACGGGGTCAGGATCCAGCGGGCCCGCCGGGCGACGTACGCCTGCATCCGGAGGAAGCCGTACCAGCGGCGGATCGTGAACTTCCGCCAGGGGTTCCGGGTCTGGGACAGGTCGATCCGCCGGTCGAACGTGATCGGGTGGTGGATGGTGGTGATCAGCGGGACGCCGGTGACCTGCTCGAGGTCGAGCATGCCGTGGGCCAGCACCTGGTTGTCGTGGACGATGTCGAAGTCGCCACGGCGCTCCGCCAGCACCCGGGCGATGCGCTTGCCGAACGTCCGCGGCTCGGGGAAGCCGGCGGTGCACATGATCGCGAACTCCTGCACGTCGACCAGGTCGCGGAACTCGCGCAGCTTGGGGACGCGGAAGGGATCCGGCTCCCGGTAGAGGTCCAGGCTCGGGACCTTGGTGAGCCGCACGCCCTCGTCGAGCTCGGGATAGGGCTGGCCGGAGAAGACCTCGACGGTGTGGCCCAGGCGGGTCAGCTCGCGGCTCAGGTGGCGCAGGTACACGCCCTGGCCACCGACATGGGTCTTGCTGCGGTAGGACAGCATCGCGATCCGCATGCGAACTCCTCCCCCTTCGGGCGCTGGCTCATGGCGCTGGCTCATGGCGTTGAGTCACGGCGCCGAGCTCACGGGGAGCAGGGCCGAAACGAACTGGAACGTGTTTCTATTATGCGTTACGGACCAGTAGCCTACGAGGGCGGGTGCTCCCGCGAGAAACTGAACGATCCCGGCTCGGGTGCGCACTCCAGCGGCGGGCATACTCGGCGGGACTGCCCATGGGAGACACGGGGGACACTGTGACCATCGCCAACCCGGCCTCGGCCGACGCGCCCGGCTCTGCGGCGCAGCGGGACCGCCGCAAGCGGATCCTCGACGCGACCTACGAGCTGGCCAAGGAAGGCGGCTTCGACGCGGTGCAGATGCGGGCCGTCGCCGAGCAGGCCGACGTGGCCCTCGGCACGCTCTACCGCTACTTCCCGTCGAAGATCCATCTCCTCGTGTCGGGCCTCGGGCGGCAGTTCGAGGAGGCCGCTCTCCGCTTCCGCGAGCGCCAGATCCCCGGTGACACGCAGGCCGACCGGGTGCTCTACGTGCTCCGCCGGATGGCCACGGGCATGCAGTCCGACGTCAACCTGACCGAGGCGCTGACCCGGGCCTTCATGTTCGCCGACAGCAGCGTCTCCGACGAGATCCACAAGGTCGGCATGTCGATGACGTCCATCGTCACCCACGCCATGCACGGCGGCGTCCCCGACGAGGCCGACGTCACCGACGGCGACGTCGCCGTCGCACGGGTGATCGGCGACGTCTGGCTCTCCGCGCTCGTGGCGTGGGTGACCGGCCGGTCGACGGCCGCGGAGACCGCCCAGCACATGGAGACCGCGGTACGGCTCATCCTCCGCGACTGACGTCCCCGGTCAGCCCGGGCCCTCAGGCCCCGAACGCGTGGGTGGAGGTCACTCCCCCGTCGACCGCGATCTCGGCGCCGTTGATGTACGACGACTCGTCGCTCGCCAGGAAGACGTAGAGCGGAGCGACGTCCTCGGGGTGGCCGACCCGGCGCAGCGGCACCTTGCTTGCGCCGTACTCCATCGCCGCGTCGCCGCCGTGGACCCGGGTCATCGGGGTGTCGATCATGCCGGGGTGCACGGAGTTGACGCGGATGCCGCCGGGACCGAGCTCCATCGCCGCACACTTCGTCATGCCGCGGATCGCCCACTTCGTCGCGGCGTAGGCGGTGCACGACGGCATGCCCGCCAGCCCCTCCACCGAGGAGGCGTTGATGATCGAGCCGCCGCCGTGCTCGCGCATGGTGGGTGTGACCGCCTGCATGCCGAGGAAGCAGCCCAGCTGGTTGACCCGCCAGAGCAGCTCGACCTCCTCGGCCGGCATCGTCTCGATCTCGCCGAACCGCAGGATTCCGGCGTTGTTGGCCAGCACCGTGACGGGGCCGAAGCGGGTGGTGGCGTCCTCGACCAGCGTCGCCCAGGAGGCGGCGTCGCTCACGTCGTGGTGCGCGAAGTGCACCACGCCGTCCCCGAGGCTCGCGGTCAGCTCGTCGGCAAGGGCCTGGCCCGCCTCCTTGGCGACGTCGGCGATCACCACCCTCGCGCCCTCGGCGGCGTAGGCGCGCACGATCCCGGCGCCCTGTCCCTGAGCGCCGCCGGTGACGATCGCGACCTTGTCGTCCAGTCGTCCCATGGCTAGGCCTTCAGCTCCATGATCGAGTCAGCCGCGAAGCCGACGTGCGGGTCGCGGTCGGCGAAGAACCCGCCGAGCTGCTTGTCGAGGTCGTCGGCCGTCCAGAGGTCCCCGGCGGCGTCGAACCGCTGCTCGACCACCGGCGCGGCGACGAGCGCCACCATGCCGCCGTACACGACGAAGACCTGGCCGGTGACCCGCTCCGCGGCCGGCGAGGCGAGATAGGCGACCAGCGGGGCGACGTGGTCGGGCGAGTACGGGTCGACCGCCTGGCCGGAGTCGTCCTCGCCGAAGACCTGCGCCGTCATCGCGGTCCGGGCCCGGGGGCAGATCGCGTTGGCCCGCACCCCGATCCTCGACAGTCCGCGGGCGGTCGAGAGCGTCAGGGCGGCGATGCCGGCCTTCGCCGCGGCATAGTTGGCCTGGCCGGGCGAGCCGCTGAGGAACGCCTCGGAGGCGGTGTTCACCACGCTGCCGTAGACCGTGCCCGACTCGCTCTCCTTGGCCTTGCCGCGCCAGTACGACGCCGCGTTCCGCGACAGCAGGAAGTGCCCGCGCAGGTGGACGGCGATCACGGCGTCCCACTCCTCGTCGGACATGTTGAAGAGCATCCGGTCGCGGGTCATGCCGGCGTTGTTGACCACGATGTCGAGGCCACCGAACCCCTCGACGGCCGCGGCCATCATCGCGTCGGCCGTCGAGCGCTCGCTGACGTCGCCGGCGACGACGGTCGCCTCGCCGCCGAGCGAGCGGATCTCGTCCGCCGCCGCCTCGCCCGCACCGGGGAGGTCGTTGACCACGACCCGCGCTCCGGCGCGGGCCAGCGCCACCGCCTCGGCCCGGCCCAGGCCCGCCCCGGCTCCGGTGACGATCGCGACCTTGCCGTCCAGGTCTGTGCTCACGCGTCGTCCTCCACCAGGGTGATCGCGGCGCGCGGGCAGGCCGCGACGGCACGCTTCACGTCGTCGATGTTGTCCTCGGTCGTCTCGTCGGTGTGCAGCTGGAGGAAGTCGTCGTCATCGAGCTCGAACACCTCCGGCGCCATCGCCTCGCACAGCCCGTTGGACTCGCACAGGTCGAAGTCCACCTTGATCTTCATCGCGTTCCTTCCTCAGGTCATCTTCCGGTGGTCCCAGGACGCGACCTTCTCGGGATGGATGATCACGCCCACCCGCTTGGTCGCCTGCTTCTCGACGGTCTCCCGGCCGAAGTCGCCCAGCGCCTCGAAGGACTCCGCCGCCAGCATCCGGGTCACCACGGCGGACCCGATCGCGTAGATGTCGTCGTAGTCGCGGACGATCTCCGCGCGGCCCTGGATGGAGACGCCGCGAAGCTCGAAGTAGTCCACGCCGTCCTCCACGAGCGCGCTGACGCGGGGATCCCGCTCGAGGTTGCGGATCTTCTGGCTCCGGCCGTAGGTCCAGAACGCGATCCTCCCGTCGCGCACGACGTAGAAGAGCGTGGTCAGGTGCGGGAAGCCGTCGTGGCCGTTGGCCGCCACCTGCACCTTCAGGTTGTCCTCGAGCAGCGCCTGGACCTCCGCCTCGGACAGCTTGACCTGGTCGCGTCCACTTCCTGCCATGTCAGCTTCCTTCCGAGGAGTGGCCCGGGAACACGTGGGCCGACGGGTCGATGACGACCGCTGCGTTGTTGACCGCCGTGGCGGCCTCGCCGAAGCCGACGGCGATCAGCCGGACCTTGCCGGGATACTCCGTGATGTCACCCGCCGCGAACACGCGGTCGAGACTGGTCCGCATCGCGGAGTCGACCACGATGTGGCGCCGGTGGGTCTCCAGGCCCCACTGCTGGAGCGGTCCGAGGTCGGCCACGAACCCGAGCGCGGCGACCACCGCCTGGGCGGGACGCACCTCGCTCACGCCGTCGACCGTGATCTCGACCTTCGCCAGCGGCCCGGAGTCGCCGCCGTCCTCACCGACGAGGGCGGTGACCTCCGCCTTGGTGACGATCTCCACCGACGACGCGCGCACCTGCTCGACCGTGCGCTGGTGGGCACGGAAGGCGTCGCGCCGGTGCACCAGGGTGACGGACCGGGCCACCGGCTCCAAGTGCAGCGCCCAGTCGAAGGCGCTGTCGCCGCCACCGACGATGATCACGTCCTTGCCGGCGTAGGGCTCGAAGCTCGGCACGAAGAACTCCACGCCCCGGCCGAGCCAGCCGTCGGCGGCCGGCAGCGGCCGCGGGCTGAACTTGCCGATCCCGGCGGTGACGATCATGGTCCGGCTGCGGACCAGCGTGCCGTCGTCGAGCGTCAGCGTCAGGCCGTCGTCCTCGACCACGAGGTCGCTCGCGGTGCGGCCGAGCAGCTGGACCGGCTCGGCGGTGAGCGCCTGGGTCACCAGTCCGTCGACCAGGTCGCGGCCCTTGACCGAGGGGAACCCGGCGACGTCGAGGATCTGCTTCTCCGGATACATCGCCGTGACCTGGCCGCCGAGCTCCGGCAGCGAGTCGACCAGCGCGACCCGCAGCCCGCGGAACCCGGCGTAGTAGGTGGCGAAGAGACCGGTGGGTCCGGCACCGACGACGACGACGTCGCACTCGACGGTGCCTCCGGACACGGCGGGCGACGCTGCTCCGCTCTCAGAGGTGGACACGGGCAGAACTGTAACGTGTTCTACTCGCCGTTGTCTTCCGCCGAGGCGTCGGTCTCGAGGTCGTCGACCAGCCAGCCCTGATCGGTGTGCACCATCGTGACCAGCACCTTGAACGGCGTCACGACGGTCTCCGGCTCCTTGTCCCGGACCCGCTCGACCACCTGGTTGAGGAAGATCAGCGCCTCGAGCTCCGTGCGGTTGGCCCGCACGACTCCCTGGGCGACCACGTTCACCTGGACCTTCGTCTGCTGGTCCACCAGCTGCTTCTCGATGTCGCGGGCCGTCTCCCGGTACTGCTCCTCGAAGTCGGCCGTCATCAGGGCCGCAGCGGCGTCGACCTCGTCGTCGTACTTGGCGTGGTCGACCGCGACGATCTCCTCGGCCGCCTTGGCTGCGGCGTCGACACCCTCGAGCACCGCCAGCTCGCTCGCGACCACCGGCAGATCCTCGGGCACGGCCACCCGCCCCGGGTCGCGGGCGACTGCGGGCTCCGCCTCCTCGCCGACGAGCCACCAGACGGCCTGGGCGGCGAGCACGAGGGCGAGCGCCGCCAGGACCGCGATCAGCACCCGGGTCACCCGCGGGCTGGACAGCAGGGGCGGCGACGGCTCGGCGGATCGGGCGGCTCGAGCCGCCTTGCCGAGACCCAGCCTGTCGGACGACTCGGTCGCCGGCGCATCGGAGCTCTCGTCGCCGCGGAGCTCGTCCGGCGCATCGGCCACCTCGGAACGGGCGCCGGGTGACTGACCGGCGATCTTGCGCGGTCGTGGGGTGGCGCCGCGCGAGCTGGCAGGGCGGCGGGCATGGGGGCGGCTCATCGTCGTTCTCCTCAACCCAGCGCCACGTACTGCAGGTCACGCGTCAGCCACTGTCCGCCGTCGAGCTCGAGCTCGACCTGGATGCGGTAGTTGCGCGCCTCCGGCTTGAACTTGGTCGTCTTGTTCTTCACCGTGCCGCTGGTGGCGACGATGACGGTGGCGGAGTCCTCGTCACCGGCGACCAGCCCGGACCAGACCACGTCGGCCACCATCTCCGACTTGGCGCGTCGGGCGATCTTCTTCAGGTCCGCGGCACCCTTCGAGTACTGCTCGAGGAAGGTCCCCGTCGACAGCGACCTCACCGCGTCGATGGTCGCGTCCGGGTCCTCGTAGCTGAAGTTGACGAAGGCGTCGACCATCCTGGTCGCCGCTCTCAGCTGCGCGGCCGTGCGGCGCTGCTCCTCCTCGCTCGCCGCGGGCACCGCCTCCACGGTGCCGCGGCCCACGTCCTCCCCCGCCCGCGGCGCGTACTCCGCGCCGCCGCTCGCGGCGGCGTCCTGGAACGGCAGCCTGCCCGCATCGTGCATCAGCACCGCGCCGAGGACCGCGACGCACAGGCACACGACGGCGGCCGCGTACAGCCCGATGTTGAGGCGGACCCGGGTGGCCTCCTCCGTCACCGGCTCGCCACCGGACCCACCAACAGCCACTTCCACGCATCCCCTCCCAGGACGGACAGGTTCTCCGACGGTCGCAGCTTGACCGGAGCCCCCGCTTCGTCGACCAGTCCGGGCACCGCGCCGGTGGACGGGTCGTAGGCGCCACTGTAGACGCGCGGGGCGGACGCGCGGTTCCTCCGCTCCGCGGGGACGTGCTGGTGTCCCCTGATGGCGTACGGGGGCGGCGCCGTGCAGTTCACGTCGGCCGGCTTCTTGTCGGTGAGGTCCTGCGTCGATCGCCACTCCTCCGGCGGCAGGTAGCCCTGGGTGCAGGGAGGCACGCTGTAGTCGAGCTGGACGTTGACGTGTCCCCAGCCGTCGGCGGTGCTGCCGGTGGGACCGGCGGCGAGCAGCGCCGGGTAGGTGACGAGGAGCTGCTCGATGCCGGCCAGCTCGGTGACCAGGATCTGCCCGACGCTGATCAGGTCACCCAGCAGCACGGGCAGCGTCGGCTCGAGGTCCTTGAGCATCCGGTCGAGCGCGCGGGCAGCGCCGGGGGTGGCGCTGAGGACCGTGCGGAGGTCGGCGTCCTTGCGTCGGAGCGCCGAGCTGAGGGTCTCGAGATCACGCGCGAAACGCCGGATGTTCTCCTTCTGCCCGCGCTGCGTGCGCAGCACCGTCAGCCCGCTGTCGAGCAGCTGGATCGTCTCGTCGGTGTGGGCGTTGGCCTCCGCGATGAACTCCGAGCCGCCGTCGAGCAACCGCTGCAGCTCGCGGCCGGTGTCGCCGAACATCAGGCCGAGCTCCTCGACGACCACCTGCAGGCTGTCCTTGTCCACGGACCGGACGAACCGGTCGAGGTCGACGAGCAGGTCCCCTTCGTCGACGGGCAGCGAGCGCTCGTCGCCGACGAACCGGGTGCCGTCCTGGGCGTACGGTCCTTCGTCGTCCGGCGGCTGGAAGTCGAGGTACTGCTCGCCGACGGCCGAGAGGTTGTGCACGACGACGCGGGAGTCGGACGGGAGCTTCGTCCCGTGCTCCAGCTCGGCGGTGACGTCGACGCCCTCCTCGGTCGCCTCCAGGCGGGAGACCTTGCCGATCTTGACGCCGCGATAGGTGACCTCGCTGCCCTCGAACAGTCCTCCCGACCCGGGAAGGCTCGCCGTGACCGTGAGCCCGCGACCCAGCAGCCGGTCGACCACCCCCAGGTAGCTCGCCGTGATGTAGGTGATGCCGACCGCGCTCAGGGCCACGAACGCGATCAGCCGGATGCGGACCCCGCGACTCATGCCGATGCTCCCAACAGGCTCTCCGTGGACTGGTCGCCGTACGACGCCTGGGACCCGGTCAGCCCCTTCGTCAGTCCCGAGAGAGGGCCGTCCCGCCCGAGCAGCCCGCCGCCTCCCTGGAGGAGCTTGCCCAGGTCGACCTCCGGCAGCGCGTTGAGGAGCCGGCAGACCGGGCTGCCACGCAGGTCCTTCGACTTGCACTGGTCCTGCAGGTCCTTGAGCAGGTTGACGTCGTTGAGCACCTTGGCGCACGCGGTGCCGGTGAGCTTGCCGCTGCGCAGGCAGCGGACCACCTGGTCGACGACGTCGTCGAGCGGCGGCAGCTGGACCTCCGGTATCCGCAGCGACTTGTAGAGGTTGGCGAGGTCGATCTCCGCGCGCGCGATGGTGTCGGCGTAGTCGCCCTGCACGATCTTGTTGGCCGACTGCGGGAACGGGAAGCTCACCAGGAGGTTCAACCCCGGCGCCAGCTGCTCGTCGGCCTGCCGCAGCTTCCTGAGGATCGGGCTCAGGTCCCGCAGGATCTCCAGCACGTCCTGCTTGCTGGCGTTGATCACCCGGGTGCCGACCCGGCCCAGCTCGTCGAGGGCCCCCAGCATGGACACCAGCTCGTCGTGCTGCGCGGCGAGCACCTCGATCGCGGGTCCGGCGGCGTCCAGAGCCTCGCCGATCGTCTCCTTCTCGGCGTTGAGCGTGGAGGTGAGGTTGTTGAGCGATTCGAGCGCGTTGATGATGTCGACCTTCTGCGCGTCGAGCGTCCCGACGACGGAGTCGAGGGAGGAGATCAGGCTCTTGAGCCGGCCCTCCCGGCCGGACATCACCTGGTTGGCCTCCTGCATGATCGTGCCGAGCTGGGCGACGCCGCCGCCGCTCAGCAGGAAGGAGAGGGCGCCGAGCACCTCCTCGACCTCCGGGTTCCGGCCGGTGGCCGGCAGCTTGATCGTGTCGCCGGCGGACAGCCGCCCGACCGGCTCCTGCTCCTCGGGAGCCTCGAGCGCGACGTACTTCTCGCCGAGCAGGGAGACCTGCCGGATGTCGGCGATCGCGTTGTCGGGCAGCTTGACGTCCTGCCTCAGCAGCAGGGTCACCTTGGCGTTCCAGCCGACGCGCTCCACCTCGGTCACCTCGCCGACGACCACGTCGTCGACCATCACGGGTGAGCGCGGCACCACGTTGAGGACGTCGCGGAAGTGGGCGGTCACCTCGAAGCCGTCGTCGGCGTCGACCGGGTGACCGGGAAGCGGCAGGTCGTAGGCCCCGTCGAAGTCGCTGCAGCCGGCGAGGAGGACGCCGGCCACCGCTGCGGCCACGACCTTGCCGGCCGCCCGGAGCCGGAGCGCCCCGATCATCGGGCACCTCCACCGAGGAGGGTCTCGACCGAGGCGTCGTCGCCACTGGAGTAGGCGACCTCCTTGACCTCGGGGAGCCGGACGCCGCGCTCGCTCGCGGCCTGCTTCGGCAGGTAGGAGTCGTACTCCGGGGGCAGCCACGGCAGGTTGGCGACGATCGGCTCGATCAGCGCCTCGATCACGTCGCAGGCGACGTCGCGCAACGGCACGGGCATCAGCCGGTTCTGCTGGATGATCGCGCAGATGAACCCGTCGGCGTCCCAGACGTAGCCGCCGATGCCGACCCGCGAGCTCTGCGAGCCGCTCACGTGGTCGAAGCCCATGTGCAGGTTGCCCATCGCGACCGGACCGACCTCGACCGCCTTCTTGATGTTCTCCTTCTCCGAGGCGATGGTGCTCATCACGTCGGTCAGCTTCCGGACGTCGGCGACCAGCGCCTCCCGGTTGTCCTTCACGAAGCCCTCGACGCTGCCCACCGCGCGGGCCACCGCTTCCACCGCGGCCTCGAGCTCGTCGCTCTCCTCCGCCAGCATCGCCGAGACGCCGGTCAGGTCGGTCATGAAGGCGCGGACGAGCGTGTCGTTCTGGGCCAGCGTCCGGGTGAACTTCGCCAGGTAGGTGACCGTCTCGAACAGCGGCCCGGCGCCGTCGCCGAAGGTCTCCGCCGCCTGGGCGAGCTCGCGGATCATCTCGTTGCCCCGAGCCCCCTGGCCCTCGAACGCCTTCTCGCCCGCCTCGAGCAGGTTGTCCAGCGTGCCGTCGGCGTTGACGCCGTTCGGCCCCAGCGCGCGCGTCAGCGTCTGGAGGCTGGCGTAGATCCGGTCGAGCTCGACCGGCACGCCCGTCTCCGGCAGCGGGATCTCGGCGCCGTCGGCCATCACCTCGCCGCCCTTGTAGACCGGGGTCAGCTGCACGAACCGGTCGGCGACCAGGGTCGGCGTCACGATCGCCGCCTGGGCGTCCGCCGGCACGTCGTACGACGCGTCGTACTCCATCTCGACCCGCACCGAGTTGCCGGCCGGCGTCACGGCCGTCACCTCGCCGACGTTGACCCCGAGGATCCGCACGTCGGTGCCCTCGTAGACGCTCACCGCCCGCGGGAAGTGGGCCGTCACCGTCTTGACCTCCTGCGGCGACCGGAAGACGTTGACCAGCGCGGCGCCGACCAACAGCACGACCAGCAGGATCAGCAGCCGGCGGTCGATGCGCCTCAGGACCGTGTTCACCATGACATCACTCCGGAAATCCGGGAACGAACTCGCCGGTCGGAAGGGCCAGCAGGTTGGACGCGTAGGCGTCGAACCAGGGACCGGTGCCGACGATGTTGCTGAGGATCGACACGTAGGGGCCGAGCGCGTCGAGCGTCTGCTTGAGCCTCTTCTCCTTGGACTGGAGGAAGGACAGCAGGCCGTCGACCTCGGCCAGCGCCGGGCCGATCTGGGCCTCGTTGTCCCGCACGAGCCCGCGCAGCTCCCTGGCGAGCGAACGCGCGTTGACCAGGAGGTCGTGCACCGCGCGCTTGCGCTTCGTGAGCTCCTTGAACACCAGGTCGCTGCTGCGCATCAGCTTGACGATGTCGTCGCTGCGCGCGGCCAGGACCTTGCTGACCTCCTGCGAGCTCTCGAAGAGGGTCTGGAGCTCCTCGTCGCGCGAGGCGACGCTGCGGGAGAGGCGGGCGATGCCGTCGAAGGACGCCCGGATCTCGGGGGCGGACACGTCGAGGGTGTCGGCGACGGTGTCGAGCGCCCGGGAGAGCTGCTCGGTGTCGATCTCCTCGGTCGTCGTGGCGAGGTCGCCGAAGACGCCGACGATGTCGTAGGCCGACTCGGTGCGCTCGAGCGGGATGGTGGCGCCGTCGGCGAGCTGCCCGCGACCGGCCGGCTGCAGGTCGAGGTACTTCTCGCCGAGGAGGTTGAAGACCTCGATCGAGGCGCTGCTGTCCGGCCCGAACTCGACGTCGCCGTCGACCTCGAACCGCACCTTCACCCGGTCGCCGTCCAGGGTCACGTCGGTGACCCGCCCGACCCGGATGCCACCGACCTGGACGATGTTGCCCTTGTGGATGCCGCTGGCGTCGCTGAACTCGGCGTAGTAGGTCGTGCCGCGGAACCCCGGGAACTTGCCGAGGTTGAAGGTCGCGGCGGAGACCACCGCCATCAGCACGATGGTGATCACCCCCAGTCGGAGGATGCGGGCGTCGTTGGTGCGGCTCACTTGTCCTGACACCTCGGCGCGGTCGACTGGAACGAGAAGTTCTCGATGTACTTGGTGATCTCCCGGATGATCGGCTGGTTGGCGATGAGCGGAAGCCGGATGCGGGCGGAGACGCCGCACACGTAGTACTGGTACCAGGAGCCGTAGGTCCCGGTGCGGGTCTGGTCGGTCATGGTCTCCGGCATCCGGTCCAGCAGCTCCGCCAGGTTGGCGCGGTTCTCCTTCTTGTTCAGCAGCCGGGCCAGGGAGCGCAGGGCGGCGATGTCCTCCTTGAGCAGCGGGCGGCCGCGACGGAGCAGGTCGGCGACGGTCACCGTGAGCTGGGAGATGTTGTCCAGGGACGAGCCGATGGTCTCCCGGTCGCGGGCCAGGTCCGTCATCCAGTCCTTGAGCTCCACCACCAGGGTGCTGAGCTGCTCGTGACGGTCGTCAACGGTCTTGAGGGTCTCGCTGAGGTTGGTGACCACCTCACCGATGAGCTTGTCCCGGTCGGCGAGCGTCGTGGTGAGGGACGCCGTGTGCGACAGCAGGCTCCGGACGGTGCCGCCCTCGCCCTGCAGCACCTGCACGATGTTCATGCTCAGCTCGTTGACCTGGTCGGGCGTCAGCGCGGCGAAGAGCGGCTTGAACCCGTTGAACAGCACGGTCAGGTCCAGCGCCGGCTTCGTGCGCTCGACGGGGATGGTCGCACCGTCCTCGAGCGGCTCCGCGTCGTCGGCCCCGGTGCCCTCCTGAAGGGCGAGGTAGCGGTCGCCGACCAGGTTGAGGAACCGCACCTCGGCGCGGGACGCGGTCGTCATCTTCACGCCTGCGTCCACCTTGAAGCTGATCAGCGCCATGGACCGCTTGTAGTGCTCGACCTCGGACACCTCGCCGACGCTGACGCCGGCGACCCGGACGTCGTCGCCCTCCTCCAGCATCGTCGCGTTGGTGAAGACCGCCTTGAACTCGTTGCGGTCGCCGAACCCGATGTTGCCCATGATGACGGCGAGCAGGCCGGTCACCAGCAGCGAGACGACGGTGAAGATCCCCAGCTTGATCGCCGCGGAGACGGTCGCTGCGTTGCGCCGGCGTCGCAGCTGGGCGACGGAGACGGGCTGGCTCATCCGGCCGCCCTCCCCTCGCGCACGACCGGGCCGTAGAGCAGGGAGCCCAGGGCGCCGTACGCCTCCGGCTCGCGACCGCTCTGGCCGGCGAGCAGCGCGTTGACCACCTTCTGCTCCGCGGCGGTGCCGGCATGGCCGCTGTCGATCGCGCTGATCGGGTCGAACAGCCCGAAGTTGGGCAGCGGCAACCTGCCTGGCTGCTCGTCCAGGGTGGACCCCTGGTCGAGCGGCCGGGGCTTCGCCGGGATCTCGAAGTCGGGCAGTCCCGCACACCAGGGCCCGTGTCCGACCTCGCCGTAGACGGGCAGGTCCCGCTCGTCGAACGCACGCCACTGGGGCTGGAAGAACTCGATGTACTGCTTCACCCAGTTGCCCTCGAAGGTCTTGGACAGGATCGGCTCGTAGTTGGCCGCGCCGCGGATCAGGCACGGGAACTCGGGCGAGTACTCCGCCAGCAGCGCGATGACCGGCGCCGTCACCTCGCCCATCCGGATCAGGTTCTGCTCGTTGTCGTTGAGCAGCCGGGTGCCGGTGCGGGCCAGCCCGGTGAGGTCGGAGAAGAAGACGTCGAGGTCCCTCGCCTTCTCGGTCACGGTCTTGCTCGTCACGGTGACGTTGTCGAGCGTGTCGAGCAGGTCGGGAGCGGCGATGTCGTAGGCATCGGCCACCTCGGCGAGCTCGATCAGGTCCTGCCGGAGGGTCGGCAGGTGCTCGTCGATGGCCCCGATGTACTGGCCGAGCTCGTCCATCGTCCGGCCGAGCTGGTCGCCACGCCCGGCGAGGGCGGTCTCGAGGGCGTTCAGGGTGGCGTTGAGGTCGGCGGGCCGCACGGCGCGCAGCAGCGGGAACAGGTCGGCGAGGATCCGGCTGAGCTCGACATTGGTCTCCACCCGGTCGGCCGGAATCACGTCGCCGTCCTCGAGGGCACGGTCGGAGGGCACGTCGGGCCGGACCAGGGCGACGAACTTCTGCCCGAACAGCGTGGTCGGCACGATGTGCACCCCGACGTTGGCGGGGATCTTCTCCGCCGCCTCCGGCTCCAGCGCCAGCGTGATCTCGGCCTGCTCGCCGTCCTGGTCGATCCGGTCGACCCGACCGACGAGGGCACCGTTGATCCGGACGTCACCGAACTTCGCCAGCTGGAGCCCGGCCCGCTCGGCCTTCACCGTCACCGTGGTGACGTTGTCGAAGGCCTTGTTGTAGATGGCGATCGACAGCCAGATCAGCAGGCCGATGACGGTGAGGAAGGCGACGCCGGCGACCAGCAGCCGGTTGTGCTCCCGGGCGCTGTCGTGGTGGATGTTCACCAGCATGGGCGGCTCACCCCGTGATCCGGACGGTGGTGGTGGATCCCCAGATCGCGAAGCTCAGGAAGAAGTCCGCGACCACGATCGTCACGATGCTGGTGCGGATCGCCCTGCCGACCGCACGTCCCACGCCCGCCGGACCGCCCGAGGCGGTGTAGCCGTAGTAGCAGTGGATCAGGATGACCGCGACGGCGAGGAACAGCAGCTTGAAGAACGACCAGACCATGTCGATCGGCGGGAGGAACTGCAGGAAGTAGTGGTCGTAGGTGCCCGCCGACTGACCGTAGATGTAGACGACGATCAGCCGCGGCGAGAGGTACGACGCGCACAGGGCCACGATGTAGAGCGGGATCACCGCGATGAACGCCGCGACCATCCGGGTCGTGACCAGGAACGGCAGCGACGGGATGCCCATCACCTCGAGCGCGTCGATCTCCTCGGAGATCCGCATCGCCCCCAGCCGGGCGGTGTAGCCGCACCCCACGGTCGCCGCGAGCGCGATCGCCGACACCAGCGGCGCGACCTCGCGGGTGTTGAAGTAGGCGGAGATGAAGGCGCTGAACTTCGCGACGCCGATCTGGCTCAGCGAGGCGTACCCCTGGATGCCGACCTCGGTGCCGGCGAAGAACGCCATGAAGGCGATCACGCCGACCGAGCCGGCGATCAGGCTCAGGCCGCCGGCGCCGAAGGCGACCTCGGCCAGGGTGTTGCTGATCTCGCGCGGGTAGCGCCGGATCGCGCGGGGCACCCACGCCAGCGCCTTGACGTAGAACAGCAGCTGGTCGCCGTACTGCTCCAGGGAGGCGCGGCGGGCCTTGACCGAGTCGCTGACCAGCTCCGACACGGCCGACATCACAGACCCACCGGCGGAGCGACCTGGAAGTAGATCGCGGTGATCACGGCGTTGAGGAAGAACAGCGCCATGAAGGCGACGATCACCGACTCGTTGACAGCGCGACCCACGCCGCTCGGCCCGCCGCCGGCGTTGAGCCCCTTGTAGGCGCCGATGATCGCGGCCAGCCAGCCGAAGATGATCGCCTTCAGCATCGCGATGTAGAGGTCCGGGAGGGACGCCAGGGCGGTGAACGACGAGAGGAAGGCGCCGGCGGAGCCGCCCTGCACGATCACCGTGAAGAAGTAGCCGCCGCCGATGCCGGCGCCGATCACGATGCCGTTGATCATCAGGGCCACGAACATGGTGGCCACCACGCGCGGCGCCACCAGGCGCTCGAGCGGGTCGATCCCCAGCACCTCCATCGCGTCGATCTCCTCGCGGATCTTGCGAGCACCGAGGTCGGAGCAGATCGCGGAGCCGGCGGCGCCGGCGATGATCATCGCCGCGGCCATCGGCGCGGCCTCGCGCACGGTGGCGAGCACGGCCGTCGCCCCGGCGAAGGACTGGGCTCCCAGCTGTCCGGTGAGGTTGCCGACCTGGAGGGAGATCACCGCGCCGAACGGGATCGAGACCAGGATGGTCGGCAGCAGCGTCACGCTGGTGACGAACCACGCCTGCTCCAGGAACTCCCGGACCTGGAAGGGACGGGTGAAGATGCGCTTGGTGACCTCGACCACCATGAGGGCGATCTCGCCGGGGCCGCGCACGACCGAGACGGCGTTGAACGCCACGACCCTCACCTCTCCCCATCCCTCGGTTGGCTCGGCAGTATTAGAACACGTTCTTGTTTTCTCGGCCACGAGGCAGCGCTGTGACGCACTCCACAGGCTCAACGCCGGTGCGCGGAGGCGGGTCACGGTGACGGCGGTCACGATCGGGACACGGAGTCCCTACTATCAGGGGCGTGCATCCCCGGGCCGAGCGACTCCCGCGCCCGGTGGAGGCCGCGGTCAGCCACCCCTCCGCGGTGCTGCTCCTCGCGCAGCTGGTGATGGTGCTCGCCTACCCCGCGCTCGACGGGTCGGTGGCCGGCAGGGCCGTGGTCGGCGTGGTGCAGATGTCGGTGGTGCTCACGGCCGTCTGGGCCGTGCGACGCACCCCCGTGCTGAGCTGGGTCGCCGTGCTGCTCGGCTTCCCGGCGATGCTCGCGACGGTCGCCGAGGCGTTCGCTCCCGAGTCCGGCGCGGTGGTGCTCGTGTCGGCCGTGCTGCACGCGCCGTTCTACTTCTTCGTCTCCTACGCCTTCATCCGCTACCTGTTCCACGACGAGAAGGTCACCCGGGACGAGCTGTTCGCGACGGGGGCAGCCTTCACCGTCGTCGCCTGGGGGTTCGCCTACGTCTACGCCGCCGTCCAGGTGGTCTGGCCCGGATCGTTCGTCGGGCACGACAGCCCTGACGCCACCGAGGCGCTGCAGTGGTTCGACCTGCTCTACCTGTCGTTCACCACGCTGACCAGCGTGGGACTGTCCGACGTCTACCCCGTGCAGGACCACGCCCGGTCCTTCGTCATGGTCGAGCAGGTCGCCGGCGTCTTCTACGTCGCGCTGGTCGTGGCCCGCCTGGTCGGCCTCATCGCCCGGCGCGGCTGAGAGGCCGCGACCCGGTCCGCGACCGGCCGAGCCCGTCGTCGGCAGCCCAGGTCACTTCGTGGCCTCCATCATCTGCCGGAGCTCCTTCTTCAGGTCGCCGATCTCGTCGCGGAGCCGGGCCGCCAGCTCGAACTGCAGCTCGGTGGCGGCGGCCTTCATCTGGTCGGTGAGGTCCTGGATCAGCTGGGCCAGGTCGGCGCTCGGCAGGCCGGCGAGCTCGCTCGCGTGCCCGCCGACGTCGCTCTTGCGCAGCTGTGGGGTCGGCGCCTTCTTGGCCTTCACTCCCCCGGCCCGGCCCTTGACGCCGGCGTCGGCCCAGGTCTGGAGCAGCTCCTGCGTGGTCTCGTCCTCGCGCGCGAGCATCTCGGTGATGTCGGCGATCTTCTTGCGCAGCGGCTGCGGGTCGATGCCGTGCGCCTCGTTGTAGGCGACCTGCTTGGCGCGGCGCCGGCTGGTCTCGTCGATGGCCGCCGCCATCGACGGCGTGACCTTGTCGGCGTACATGTGGACCTGGCCCGACACGTTGCGGGCGGCCCGGCCGATGGTCTGGATCAGCGACTTGTCCGACCGCAGGAAGCCCTCCTTGTCGGCGTCGAGGATCGCGACCAGCGAGACCTCCGGGAGGTCCAGGCCCTCGCGCAGGAGGTTGATGCCCACCAGCACGTCGTAGAGCCCGAGCCGCAGGTCGCGGAGCAGCTCGATCCGCTTGAGAGTGTCGACCTCGGAGTGGAGGTAGCGGGTGCGGATCCCGGCGTCGAGGAGGTAGTCGGTCAGGTCCTCGGACATCTTCTTCGTCAGCGTCGTGACGAGGACCCGCTCGTCCTTCTCGGTGCGGAGCCTGATCTCGTGAATGAGGTCGTCGATCTGGCCCTTGGTCGGCTTGACCACCACCTCGGGGTCGACCAGCCCGGTCGGGCGGATGATCTGCTCGACGACGTCGCCCCGCACCTTGTCGAGCTCGTAGTCGCCCGGCGTCGCCGAGAGGTAGATCGTCTGGCCGATCCGGTCGAGGAACTCCTCCCACCGCAGCGGCCGGTTGTCCATCGCGCTCGGCAGCCGGAAGCCGTGCTCCACCAGGTTGCGCTTGCGGGACATGTCGCCCTCGTACATCCCACCGATCTGCGGCACCGCGACGTGGGACTCGTCGATCACGAGGAGGAAGTCCTCGGGGAAGTAGTCGAGCAGGCAGTTGGGGGCCGAGCCGGGCATCCGGCCGTCGATGTGCATGGAGTAGTTCTCGATGCCCGAGCACGAGCCGACCTGGCGCATCATCTCGATGTCGTACGTCGTGCGCATCCGCAGCCGCTGCGCCTCGAGCATCTTGCCCTGGCGCTCGAACCGCTCCAGTTGGTCGGCCAGCTCGGCCTCGATGCCGGCGATCGCCCGCTCCATCCGGTCGGGCCCCGCGACGTAGTGGCTCGCGGGGAAGATGTAGAGCTCCTCGTCCTCGGTGAGGACCTCCCCGGTCACCGGGTGCAGGGTCATCAACCGCTCGATCTCGTCGCCGAAGAACTCCACCCGCACGGCCATCTCCTCGTAGACCGGGAAGACCTCGAGGGTGTCGCCGCGCACCCGGAACGTGCCGCGGGTGAAGCTCAGGTCGTTGCGGGTGTACTGGATGGCGACGAGCTGGCGGAGGATCGAGTCGCGGTCGTGCTCCTGCCCGACGCGCAGCCGGATCATCCGGTCGACGTACTCCTGGGGGGTGCCGAGACCGTAGATGCACGAGACCGTGGAGACCACGATCACGTCGCGCCGGGTCAGCAGGCTGTTGGTCGCCGAGTGCCGCAGCCGCTCGACCTCCTCGTTGATCGAGGAGTCCTTCTCGATGTAGGTGTCGGTCTGCGGGACGTAGGCCTCGGGCTGGTAGTAGTCGTAGTAGCTGACGAAGTACTCCACCGCGTTGTTGGGGAACAGCTGCCGGAGCTCGTTGGCGAACTGCGCCGCGAGGGTCTTGTTGGGCTGCATGACCAGGATCGGCCGCTGGACCTGCTCGGCCACCCACGCGACCGTGGCGGTCTTGCCCGTGCCGGTGGCTCCCAGGAGCACCACGTCGGACTCGCCCGCCGTGACCCGCTTCGTGATCTCCGCGATGGCGGCCGGCTGGTCGCCGGACGGGACGTAGTCCGACTCCACCTTGAACGGTGCGACGCGGCGCTCGAGATCGGTGACGGGACGCATGCGGCCAGCGTACGGCGGCGCGCCGACAGTCAGGATCCGCCCGGGCCGGACCTCCGGCGCCCCGACGTCCCGGGCCGCCGGCGCGGGAGATCCGGGCGCACGCGCAGCGTGCGGAGCGTGGTGGCGAGCATCGAGTAGTGGCCGACCAGCATCACGACCTCGATCCGCTCGGGATCGTCGAAGAGGCCGGCCAGCCGGCTCCAGGTGGCGTCGGAGAGGTCCTGGTCGGCGACCAGCTCGTCGGCGACCGAGACGAGCAGCTGCTCGCGGTCGGACAGGGTGGACCCGGCGACCGGTTCGACGCACTCCTCGACCAGCGCGATCTCGGAGGCGCTCAGCCCTGCCCGCCGGCCCAGCCGACGGTGCTGCGCGAGCTCGTAGGCCGAGCCCAGCCGGGCGGCGACCCGGATGATCACCAGCTCCGACTCGCGGCGCGACAACCGGCCGCCCGGCATCAGCCGGCCGGCGAAGTGCAGCCACCCCCAGAAGAGCCGGCGGTGCCGGCCGAGCGTGAGGAAGACGGCGGGCGGCTCGGTGCCGGAGACGCGGCCGGCGACCCGGGCGAGAGCCACCACCGGCGGGCCGACCTCGCGCCAGCCGCCCGGGGCGACGCGCGGTGCGCCGAGGTCGTCCACGGCCCGAGCCTAGACCCTCAGCTCATGCCGGCGTCGAAGGCGAAGACGGCACCGGTGACCATCCGGGCCTCCGGCGACGCGAGGTAGACGATCGCCGAGCCGAGCTCCGCCGGCGTGATCGGCGGGCCCGGCAGCATCCCGAACAGCCGCTCGGAGACGCGGCGGTCGAGGTCGGGAGGGAAGGACTCCGCGACGCCCGCGACCATGGGGGTGTCCACCGTGCCGGGACAGACGGCGTTGACCCGGATGCCCTCCGGCGATAGCTCCAGGGCGAGCGAGCGGGTGAGCATGGTCAGCCCGCCCTTCGCCGCCGCGTACGCCGCCGAGTAGGGCTGCGCCACGTTGCCGGCGACCGAGGACACGTTGACGATGCAGCCCGTGCAGGCTCGCAGGTACGGCAGCGCGGCCTGCATGGTCAGGAACGGGCCCTTGAGGTCCACCGCGTGGGTGCGGTCGAACTGCTCCTCGGAGATATTCTCGAACCGACCGAACTGCACGATGCCGGCCACGTTGGCGAGGACGTCGATCCGGCCGTGCTCCGCGCCGATCGCGCCGATCGAGGCGTCGACGGCGCCCTTGTCGGAGACGTCGCAGCCGACGTGCCGGACCCCCTCGGGCGACGAGCCCGCGACGTCGAGGCCGTAGACGATGTCGCCGAGGTCGCGGAACAGGGCTGCGGTGGCGTGGCCGATGCCGCTGCCGGCCCCGGTGATGACGACGACGCGCTGGGTCATGGCCGGACCCTAGCAGCGAGCTAGAACACGTTCTACAAACCGGGGCGGCGCGCCCGCTCGACGGCCGGCAGCGCCCGGTTGGCACCGAGGTTGAGCGCCCGCATCGCCAGCACGTAGCCGGGCGGGAACCAGCGCTGCGCCCAGTGCGCGACCCGGACGTCGGGCGAGGTGTAGACCCAGAACCGGTTGCGCCGCACTCCCCGCCAGATGGCCTCCGCCGCGCGCTCGGGACTGACCGCGCGCCTGCGGAAGTGCGCCCGCGCCCTCCGGAAGCGACGGCTCTGCTGGTCGACCCCCGCGATCCGGATCGTCTCCACCAGTCCGGTGTCCACGCCGCCCGGGCACACCAGGCTCACGCCGATCCGGTGCTTGCGCAGGTCGAACCGCAGCACCTCCGAGACCCCCCGCAGCCCGAACTTGCTCGCGCTGTAGGCGGCGTGCCAGGGCATGCCGATGATTCCCGCCGCGGAGGACACGTTCACCAGCTGGCCGCCGCGGCCGGCGTCGATCATCGGCGGCAGGAGCTCCTCGATCACGTGGATCGGTCCCATCAGGTTCACCTCCACCAGCCGGCGCCAGTCGTCGTGGGGCATCCCCCGGACCGTGCCCCACACCGCGATGCCGGCGACGTTCATCACCACGTCCATCGGGCCGGAGACCTCGGTCACCCGGCGGGCCAGGCGTCGTACGGCCTCGACGTCGGAGACGTCGGCCGCCTCGGCGACGGCCACCTGCCCACCGGCTGCACGGATCCGGTCGACCACGGCTGCCAGGCGGTCGGCGTCGACGTCGGTGAGGTGGAGCACGGCACCCTGGGCCGCGCCGCTCTCCGCGACGGCTCGCCCGATGCCGCTGGCGGCTCCGGTGACGAACACCCGGCGACCGCGGAGGTCGCGGACAGGAGGCCGCATCAGCAGCGGCATCAGAGCAGCGGCCTGAGCGGCGACAGGATCAGCTCGGTGAACCGCCGGTGCAGGTCGCGGGCCTCCCACTCGCCGCTGGTGAGCTCGAGGCAGTGCGACTGGTCGACCTCGAAGATCGCCTCCAGCTCCTTGGCGAAGGCCTCGTCGATGATCTCGACGTTGATCTCGAAGTTGCCCTGCAGGCTCAGCCGGTCGACGTTGGCGGTGCCGACGGTCGCCCAGTTGCCGTCGACCGTGGCGGTCTTCGCGTGCACCATCGCGTCGCGGTAGCGCAGGATCCGCACCCCGGCGCCGAGCAGCTGGCCGAAGTAGCCGCGGGAGATCCAGTCGGCGACGATGTGGTTGGACTTCAGCGGCAGCAGCAGGCGTACGTCGACGCCCCGCCGGGCGGCGTCCTTCATGGCGTCCACGAAGTCCTGGTCGGGCAGGAAGTAGGCCTGGGTCATCCAGATGTTGTGGGTGGCGCGGTTGATCGCCTCCAGGTACATCGACCGGATGGGGAACATCCACAGCCTCGGCACGTTGCGCTGCACCCGCACCCGCGGCTCCCACGTCGACGCGGTCTCCAGCAGCAGCGGCCGGTCCGAGCCGCGGATCCGCCGCCGCCGGTTGAGGTTCCAGAAGTCGGCGAACGCCCGCTTGAGGTCCCACACCGCGGGCCCGGTGATCCGCACGTGCGTGTCGCGCCACTCGCTCTCGTAGGCGGAACCGATGTTGTAGCCGCCGATGAAGCCGACGCTGTCGTCGACGACGAGGATCTTGCGGTGGTCGCGGCCGTAGCGCCGGAGGTCGAAGAAGCGCCAACCCGCGGAGTACACCGGGAACCGCAGCACCTTGACGTTGGGCGGGAAGTGCTTGAACGGCGGCGCCACCACGAGGTTGGCGAAGGCGTCGTAGATGCAGTAGACCTCGACCCCGCGGTCGGCCGCGGCGATCAGGGCACGCTTGAAGCGCTCCCCGGTGGCGTCGCCCTTCCAGATGTAGGTCTCGAAGAGGATCTGCCGCTGGGCGCCCTCGATAGCCGCCAGCATGTCGTCGTACAGGTCGCGACCGTAGGTGTAGGTCGTGACCTCGCCCTCGCCCACGGCGACCGTGCTCGGCGCCCGGGTGGGGAAGGGCTTCGGCTTCTTCCCGCGACGTCGGTAGGAGTCGACCAGCGACATCGCGATGGCGACGACGAACGGGACGCCGACGGCCGCGAGCACGACCCTGCGGAGCGCGGCCCTGAGCCGCGCGTGCCCGTCGCCGTCGTGCTGCCCCACGCGCGTCAATCTAGAGCATGCCCGTCCGGGCGAGGGCACGCTACGGGTTGAGCGCGTTGAGGAACCCGATCTCGTCGACGCGCCACTCCCCGTCGACGAGCTTCATGGTGAGGGTGATGCTGGACTGCTCGACGCTGACCTCGCCGCTCGGATCGGTCAGCGCCTGGTCGACGAAGGCCAGCACCTCGACCTGGGTCGGGTCGACGACCCGGGCGGCCGACTCCACCACCTGTCCCCTGGCGGTGGTGCGGTTGCGACGGATCGCCCTCTGGAGGTCCGCCACCACCGGCTCGTAGCGCTCCCGCACCTCGGGGTCGTGCAGCTCGTCGACCCAGTCGAAGTCGTGCTCGCCCCGCTTGTAGGAGTACGTCGTCACCTCGGCCACGAACGCCCTTGCCGCGGCGAGCGCGTCCTGCTCGGCCTCCTGCTCGGCGGAGAGCAGTCGCGCCCTCTCCCGCAGCTGCGCGATGTCCTCGGACTGCTCGCGGTTCTCCACCACGAGCCACGCCCCGACGCCGAGGCACGCGACCAGCACGGCGACGAGCGCCACGAGCAGGTTGCGTCCGGGCCGGTGGTCGCGGCTCATCGGACCGGTCCCGGAGCGTGCGCGGCGCCACGCTGCAGGGTCGCGAACGACGCAGAGCAGCGACCGTCCTTCTGCAGCGGGCGACGGTCGGTCGAGCGCGGATCGAGCCGGCTGGTGCGGTAGTCGCACCGTGGATCCTTGTCAGGGATGATCGAGATGCGCAGCTCACCGCCGCGCACCTTCTCCAGCAGTGAGCGCAGGCCCGGCGAGTACCGCTGCAGCAGAGCCCTCAGGTGGGGTTCGTACGAGGCGAACACGTCGGTGAAGCTGACCCCTCGCGCCAGGAAGCCGGGCAGCACCTCATCGGCGTCGCGCACCAACCGCACCAGTTCCTTCAGCTGGCCGGGTCCGCGCGCCAGCACGTCGCGGAGCTCGGGGTCGTAGTCGCGCAGGAAGCGAGCGAACTGCTTCGACGACCGCGCAAGGACCCGCAGGGAGTCGGCGTTGTCGGTGGCGATGGAGAGCACCGGGCCGGTGTTGTCGATCAGGCGCTCGGTCTCGGGCCACACCTCGTCGAGCGACTCCAGCAGCGCCGAGGCCTGGTCGAGGATGAGGCCGAGGTCCTCGCCCGTGCCGCTCAGGCCCGCGCTCAGCTCCTGGAGGACCAGGCGGAGCTTCCGGTCGTCGACCTGGCTCAGCACCTCGTTGACCGCGACCACGGTGGAGCTCAGGGTCTTCGGCAGGTCGGTCGACTCCGCCGGCACGACGTCGCCGTCCTGCAGGTAGGGGCCGCCAGCCTCCCTCGGCTGGAAGTCCAGGTACTGCTCGCCGACCGGCGAGAGGCTCCGCACCCGGGCCAGCGAGTCCCTCGGGACTGCGGCGTCGGCCGTCAGCGCCACCTCCGCGACGACGCCGTCGTCGGCCGGACGGACGGACTCGACCTTGCCGACCTTGACACCGCGATAGGTCACCGCGGACCCCTCGAACAGCCCACCGGTCTGTGCCAGCTCCACCGTGACGGTCTCCGGGCTGGACGTCAGCGGGCGGTCGAGCACCTCGGCGAACAGGTACCCGACGCTCACCACCAGCACGACCAGGATGCCCAGGACGCTGAGGTGGAGGCGGTCGGCCAGGAGTCGCCTGATCATCCTCGTCCCTTCCTCTCGAGCAGACCGCCGACGAGCCCGTTGAGCCCGGCCGGGTCCGCGGGTGCCGGCGCGCGGCGCGCCCGCCCCGGCAGCGGCAGGTCGAGACCCACGAGGTCGAGCAGGGCCGCGAGCGTGCCTTCGAGCGCGCCACCGGCGTCCACCCCGTCGAGGTGCAGCTGCAGGCTGATGTTGAGGTAGTCGGTGGCGACGACCTCGTCCGCCGACGCCGCCGCCCGGATCACCGCGCGCAGCGACCGGTCGAACGTGCCGTTGTTGCGGGCGAGCTCCGCCAGCACCGGCTCCACCTCCCGCAGGAGGGTGAGCAGCTGGCTCCGGGTGGCCTCGACCGTGCCGTTCGCGACAGCCGTGAACCTCTCGACCTCGGCCAGGAGCCGTGTGAAGTCGGGCGTCTGCCTCCGCAGCACCCGGGCCGCGGGGCGGATCTCCCGGACGGCCCGGTTGATCGTGCGCTCCCGCGAGGAGAGCGTGCGGGAGAGGGACGACAGCGAGTCCAGCACCTGGTCGATGGTGCGTGTGGTCTCGTTGGCGCGGGTGAGGAAGACGGTCGCCCGGTCCAGGAGCGTCCGGTAGTCGCCCTCCTTGCCGCTCAGCGCGCGGTTCAGCTCCTCCGTCACGGTCTGGAGCTGGTCGAGCCCACCGCCGTTGACCAGGAGCGAGGCCTGCGCGAGCGCGTCCTCCACCGACGGCGCCGTGTCGGTGTCCGCGCGGTCGAGGACCGCACCGTCCGGGAGGAGCGCCCCGGACACGGGGTTGGTCACGTCGACGAACAGCTCGCCCAGCGGGGTGGTGTAGCGCAGTCGGGCCCGGGCGCCCTGGCGCAGCCGGGCGTCGTCCTGGAGCGTCATCGTCACCTCGGCGACGAAGCCGTCCACGGCGATGGACTCCACCTTGCCCAAGGAGACGCCGTTGACCTTGACCGGAGCGCCCCTGGTGAGGTTGAGGGCCTCGTCGAACCGCGCCCGCACCTGGACCGTGTCGCCGGGGACTCCCGTGCCCGGCACCGGGACGTCGCCCATCGTCGTGGTGCACCCCGCTAGGGTCACCAGGGCCAGCCCGACCACGACGGCGACGAGCGCCCTCGTCCGCGCGCTCACCGGCCGGTCCCCGGCTGGGTGCCGTTGATGATCTCGCAGAGGTCACCGGGCAGCGAGGCGCACAGCTGCTGGAGGACGCCGCCGAGCGGGTCGAGGATCAGCGGGTCGATGCGCACGGGGAGCCGGTCCCCGGGGATCAGGCGCAGGTTCTCCAGGGCGGCCGGCATCACCCGCAGGATCTCGGCCAGGCGGTCCTGCTTCTCCAGCAAGGTGCCCATCAGCTCCGTCGAGCCCTCCACGGTGTCCACGATCTCCGCACGGTGCGCCACGGCGAACTCGGCGACCGCCGTCACCGCCCGGTCGAGCGACCGGAGGGCGCGCCGGAAGCTGTGGCGCTCGTCCGCCAGCAGCCGGGCCGCTCTCGAGACCTGCCGGATGAACCTCCGGGCGGTGGCCTCGTTGGTCGCGATGGAGGCGAGCAGCGTGTCGAGGGACCGGAGCGTCGCCGCGATGTCGCCCCGCTGGGCGGCGAGCCCGTCGACGCCGTCGGCCAGGGAGTGGATCGCCTGGTTGAGCAGCGGCCCCCGGCCGCGCAGCGCGCGGGCGCCGGCGTCGATGAACCGATCGATCGCTCTGGTCGTGCGCCGGCTGCCGGCGATGCCCGTCGCGAACCGGTTGAGCGACTCCAGCACCTGGTCGAAGTCCACCGGCGTCCGGGTGCGGTCGACGTCGATCGTGGCGCCGTCCCGCATCCGCTTCCCGCCCCGGTAGACCGGGGTCAGCTCGACGTAGCGGTCGGTGGCGACGGAGCGGGCCACCACCACGGCCCCCGCGTCGGCCGGCACCGGCTGCTCGGCGTCCACCTCGAGCGTGACCAGCACCTTGTCGCCGGCCGGCTCGATCGCGACGACCTCCCCGACCGGCACCCCAAGGATCCCGACGTCGTTGCCGACGAACAGCCCGGCCGCGTCGGTGAAGTAGGCCTTCACCTCGATCGTGTCGGATCCGCCTCCGGCCCCGCAGCCGCCGGCCGCCAGGGCGACCGCGACGGCCAGCAGCGCCGCGACCGACCGGAGCAGGGGCAGCTCGGTGCGCATCAGCAGGCACCCCGCTGTCGGCAGGTGGCGTCGTCGGCCGGGATCGCCGGCGGGTCGACGTACAGCGGGAGGAACGGACCGCTTCCGGTCGCGTTCGTGACGTAGCGGACGGCCGGTGCCATCACCTCCAGCAGGCGCGTCAGCTGCTCGTCCTGTCGGTTGAGCGTGCGCAGGACGGCGTCGAGGTCGGCGAGTGCGGGCTCGAGCCTGCCGTCGGTGGACTCCACGACGGCGGTCAGCGCCTCCGAGAGCTCCGTCGTCTCGACGAGCAGCCGGTGGATCGCCTCCCTGCGAGCGGTGATCTCGCTGATCACGAGGTTCGACTGCCTCATCAGGCCGACGATGTCGGCGCTCCCGGCAGCGAGCTGGTCGGTGACCTCGCGCGTCGAGCGGAGCAGGTCGCCGACCTGTCCGGAGCGCCGCGCGACCACCTCCGAGAGGCGGGCCACCCCCTCGAGCGCGGGACCGATCTCCTCCTGGCTCGCGCCGAGGGTGCCCGCCACGGCGGTCAACGCCTCGGCGAGGAGCTCCGGGTCGAG
The DNA here is from genome assembly GCF_051280635.3 of Nocardioides proteolyticus. Lineage (NCBI taxonomy): Bacteria > Bacillati > Actinomycetota > Actinomycetes > Propionibacteriales > Nocardioidaceae > Nocardioides > Nocardioides proteolyticus. The sequence goes on from NZ_JBNBPO030000005.1 coordinate 68,274, forward strand.
CTCGTCCAGCGCCTCGGACCCCTGCTCCAGCACGTCCTGGAGGTTGTAGGGGACGGCCGTCCGCTCGAGCGGGATCCGGTCGTCGGCCAGCTCGCCGGAGCCCTCGGGGTCGATCTCGAGGTAGTGGCTGCCGAGGAGGGTCGCGACCTTGACCGTCGCCCGCGAGCGCTCGCCCAGGTCGATGTCGGCGTCGAGCGCGAAGGTGACCACCACGTGGTCGTCCTCCAGGGCGATCGCGGTCACCTCGCCGGAGGGCACGCCGTGCACCTGCACGTCCTCGCCGGCGCGCAGGCCGGCGGTGTGCTCCAGCACGGCGGTGTACTCCCTGGTCCCGAAGTTGGTGAGGCTCAGGTGGACGACCAGTGCGGTGACGGCTCCGAGGACCGCGAGGGTGACCAGGCCGACCCGGAACGGGTCCCGCTCGCTCAGCGGCTTCATCGGCACACCGCCGACCACGGTCCGTCGTGGCTGCCCGACAGCGGGATGCCGTCGCCGGCCGGTCCGAGGGTGAGTGCCATCGAGCAGACGTACACGTTCATGGCGTTCTCGTAGGACATCGCCCGGCCCAGCGACTCGAACACGGTGGTGAAGGCCGGGACGACCGTGGCCAGTTGCTCGCGCGAGCGCTCGAGCAGGTCCGCGACCGAGGCCAGGCGGTCGGTGGTCCGGGTGACGGGCCGGCGCACCTCCTGCAGGAGGGAGCTGGTCGCACCCACCAGACGGCTGACGCCGTCGATCGAGGCTCCGATCGACTTCCGGTCCCGCGCCAGGCCCGTCATCAGCCGACGCAGCTCCCGCACCGTGGCGGCCAGCTCGTCGTCCTGGCCGGCGAGGTTGTCGAGCACCGGCTTGAGGTTGGTCATCACCTCGCCGAACACCTCGTCGCGGTCGGCGAGGAAGCTGGTCAGCTCGGCGGTCTGGGCGAGAAGCTGCTCGACCGTGCCGCCCTCACCCTGGAGCACCTTGACCAGCGAGGCGGCGAGGGTGTTGACGTCGCCCGGCTGCAGCACGCGGAACAGCGGCCGGAAGCCGTTCAGCAGCGCGGTGAGGTCGAACCCCGGGTCGGTGCGCGTGACCGGGATGGTGGCGCCCTCCGTGACCGGCTCGCCCCACTCCCCGACCTGCACCAGCGCCAGGTAGCGCTGGCCGAGCAGGTTCTGGTAGCGCATCACGACCCGTGTGGTGTCGAGCAGCGGCTGCTCGTCGACGAGCTCCAGCCCGACCAGCGCACCCTCGGCGGTGACCTCGATGCTCTCCACACGGCCGACCCGTACGCCGGCCGCCTTCACGTCGTCGCCGACCCGCAGCCCGCTCACGTCGGTGAACTCCGCGGCGTACTCCTTGGCGGGCCCGTCCACGCCGTTGGTCATCGTGTTGACCAGCAGCGCGAGGAGCAGGAGGCTCGCGACCGCGAACGCCGCGAACTTGGCGGCGGTCACCCGCAGCCCGGTCATCGCTGGGCTCCCGCGAGCAGTCCGAGTCCGGCGCGGTGCTCGCCGACGGTGCGGTAGCGCGGGCGCTGACCCGGCCCGTAGTAGGGCGGTGGCGAGAGCTTGAGCACGCCGTCGGTCCGCACGAACCCCTCCCTGACCGTGGTCGGCAGGATCCGGCCGAGCGCGAGGTTGATCGCGATGGCGTCGGTGATCCCGGCCTTCCGGTTGTCGTGGACCGCGTCGACGAGCAGCGCGGCGTTGTCGAGGAACCGCACCAGGTCGCGCTGGTTCCTGCGGAGGAACCCGCCCGACGTCCGCGCGAGGTCCGTGCCGCCGCTGACCAGGGCGGTGAGGGCGGCCTGCTGGGTGACGATCGTGCTCATGGTGACCAGCACGTCGTCGGTGGCGTCCAGCAGGTCCGGCGCGATCTCGTCGACGAGCCGGAGGGTGGTGGCCAGCGCGTCCACGTCACGGCGCACCTGGGGCAGGCGGGGGTTGAGCCGGCCGAGGTAGGAGCTCAGGGTCCGCACCGTGCGGCCCACCCGGTCGCCACGGCCGTCGAGCGCCTCGACGGCCGAGCCGATGGCCGCGGCGAGCTCGGCGGGACCCAACGCCTTCACGAGCCGGTCGATGTCGTCGAGCGCCTGCTGCAGCTCCAGCGTCTCCTGGGTCGCGTCGGCCTCGATGGTCGCTCCTGGCTCGAGCGAGCCGACGGGTGGGTCGTGCGCGACCAGGTCGACGAACGTCGTCCCGAACACGGTGGCCGGCAGGATCCTGGCGACCACGTTGGCGGGCACCTCGTCGAGGTCCGCCTCCGACATCTCGAGGTCGAGCGCGACGGCGGCCCCCGACTCGGCCTGCCGGATCCCCGCCACGCGTCCGACGATGGCGCCGTTCAGCTTCACGTCGGAGCCGACCCGCAACGCGCCACCGGCATCGGCCACCTCGGCGACGACGTGCGGCCGGGAGCCGAAGGTGCCGTTGCCGCGCAGCGACACGAAGGCGCCGACCACGGCGAGGGCGACGAGCACGAGCAGGCCCCGGCGGGCCAGCTGCTTGCGGGTGACGTCTCGTGCCATCAGCTCACCCGTGGATCCGGAAGCCGGGGTCGCCGCCCCAGAAGAGGAGGGTCAGGATCATGTCGAGGACGATCACGGCGACGATGCTGGCCCGGATGCCCGTGCCCGTGGCCTCCCCGACGGCCTGGGGGCCGCCGCTCACCTTCATGCCGTACCAGCAGTGGATCAGGGCGACGACGAGCGCGAACAGGAGGATCTTCACCACCGAGAGGAGGATGTCCCGCCCCTGGATGAAGGTGGAGAAGTAGTGGTCGTACTGGCCGGGAGACTGGCCGAACAGGACCACGACCGAGGCCTGTGACGCGACGTAGCTCCCGATCAGGCCGACCAGGTACAGCGGGAGGATCGCCAGCATGCAGGCGACCACGCGGGTGGCGACGACATAGCGCATCGGGTTCACCGCCATCACCTCGATCGCGTCGATCTCCTCGTGGATCCTCATCGAGCCGATCTGGGCGGTGAACCGGCAGCCGACCTGCGCCGCCAGGGCGAGCGCGGCGATGAGGGGAGCGAGCTCGCGCGTGTTGGCGCTGGCGGAGATGAAGCCCGTGAGCGGCGCGAGGCCGACGATCTCCAGGCCGTTGAAGCCCTCGATCCCCAACGAGGTGCCGGCGGCCACCGAGAGCAGCACCATCACGCCGACGGTGCCGCCACCGACCAGGATGGCGCCGCTGCCCCAGGCGATGTCCTTGAGCTGGCGGAGCATCTCCCTCGGGTAGAGCGCCATCGCCGCCGGGACGTTGCGGAAGACGTCCCAGCAGAACGTCGCGAAGGAGCCCAGGACCGCCAGTGCGTCCATGACGGCGTCCGCGGCGCCGACGACCGCGTCGGAGAGCCGGGCGCCGATGCCGCGGCCGAGCCGGACCTCCGACATCACGCGCTCCCCGGGAAGAGCATCACGTAGGCCTGGGTGAGGCCGACGTTGATGACGGCGAGCAGGATCACGCTCAGCACCACTGCCTGGTTGACCGCGTCGGCGACCGCCTTCGGTCCACCCCGCGCGCTGAGACCCTTGTGTGCGGCGACGACGGTGGCGACGAAGCCGAAGATGAACGCCTTCACCTCCGCCACCGCCAGGTCGGCCGGCTGGCACAGCCCGACGAAGGACTCGATGTAGGCGCCCGAGGAGATCGTGCCGGCGCCGACGTTGAGCACGAACGCCGTCGTCATCGCCGCCATCGCGACGATCACCGTCAGCAGCAGCGCCACGACGAGCGCGGCGAGGATGCGCGGAGCGACCAGCCGCTGGACCGGCGAGATGCCCATCACCTTGAGCGCGTCGATCTCCTCACGCACCGTGCGGGCGCCGAGGTCGGCGCAGATCGCCGAGCCGACCGCGCCGGCGATCATCAACGACGTCACCAGCGGTGCTCCCTGGCGCAGCACGCCGATGCCGTTGACCGCCCCGATGAAGGAGCTGGCCCCGATCTGGTTGGCCACCCCGCCGATCTGCACCGAGATGATCACCCCGAACGGGATCGCGACGAGGATGGTCGGCAGCAGCGAGACCCGGGTCATGAACCAGCACTGGAGCAGGAACTCCGACCACGAGAAGCGTCGGGCGAGGATGTCGGAGACGCCCCACTGGACCGACTCGACCGCCAGCGTGACGAGCTGGCCGGTGGTCACCACACCGGCCCGCAGCCGTCGTCCGAGGCCGTTGCCGACGGTGCGGGAGCCTGCCGCGACGACGCTCACATCACACCCCTGTCCGTCGGCGGCGCCGTTGCCGTGGCGCGGCGCGCGACTGCCTGTTGCTCGGTGTAACAGATATCACGGGCGTTGGTCACGCCGGCAGGTGCGCGCGGGGCGACATCCGCGGACCTCGCCGCGGCCGCCGGTGGCCGGCTGCCAGCAGCAGGAACGGCACCCGCCCGCGATGGCCCCGCCAGGGCTCGAGGTACGCCGCGAGCGCGGCGTCGTCGAACGGCCGGCCGGCCAGAACCCAGCCCACGTCCTTGGCCACGTGTTAGTCGCCGAACGAGACCGCGTCCGGGTCGCCCAGGGCCCGCTGGCGCACCTCGGCGCTCGTCCACACCCCCACGCCGGGCAGGCTGCGCAGCCTGCGGTCCGCGTCCTCGCCGGTCAGGCCGACCAGGCGCTCGAGGGCGTCGGCATGCCGGGCAGCGGTCACCACCGCCTTGGAGCGTGCCGGGTCGATGTGCAGGCGCAGCCACTCCCACGACGGGATCGCGGACAGCGTCCGGGCCTCGGGCTGGAGCATCAGCCGGAGCGCGGGGCCCGGGCCCGGCGCCGGCTCGCCGTGCCGGCGTACGAGGTGGCGGAAGCCGGAGAAGGCCTCCTGCCCGGTGACCTTCTGCTCGATGATGCTCGGCACCAGCGCCTCGAGGACGCGGCTGGTGCGCCCCAGCCGCAGGTCGGCGTGCCGGCGGCGGGCGTCCTCGAGCACGGGGTGCCGCGGTTCGAACCCGGACCAGTCGTCGGCGTCGCCGAGCAGCTCGGGGAGCTGCTCGAGGGCCCACTCCGCTCCGGGCCCCCACGCCGCGGCCCGCACCGCTCCGTCGGTGTCCTGCTCGCTGACGGCGAGGGTGACCGGCCCCTCCGGGGAGCGGCTGGCCCGCCAGTGCCGGCCGTCGACGTCCAGGCGCAGGGTCGGGTCACCGGCGCCACGACGCTGCTGGCGCAGGATCCGGCCGACCGGCACCGAGCGGCCGGGGAGCCAGGTGCGCGCGGCGTCCGGAGGCATCACCGCAGCACTCTAGGCGTCGTGGCCGACGAATCAGACTTGGCAGACTAGGGTGTCTCGTGCATCCACGAATCACCTTCATGCTCCCGGAGGGCAGTTGACCATCGACACGACCCGCGGTCGCCGCGCCCGTCTCGACCAGGAGGCGGTGCTGCAGGCGGCCGAGGCCCTCGTGGACCGGGACGGGTACGACGCCCTCACGATGACGTCGCTCGCCGCGGAGCTCGACGCGCGGGTGTCCTCGCTCTACAACCACGTGGCCAACCTGGAGGACCTCCGGGCGCTGATCCAGGTCCGCGCGATGCGGATGCTCGGCGACCACGTGCGGAGCGCGGCCATGGGCCACGCGGGCGCCGACGGGCTCCGGGCGCTGAGCCACGAGCTGCGGCTCTTCGCCCGCGCCCACCCGCAGCGCTACGCCGCCCTCACCCGTCCGCCGATCGACCGGGAGGGGTTCTACGCCGCGGCGCTCGACGCGATCGAGGCGCTCGCCGTGATGGTCCGCTCGGCCGGGCTGCCCGAGGAGCGGCTGCTCCCGACCGGGACCGCCGTCTTCGCGGCGCTGCACGGGTTCGTGTCGCTGGAGGTCGCCGGCTACTTCGGCGACCTGTCGGGCACCGACGCCGAGGTCTTCGACCTCGACGAGGTCTACGAGCTGGTCATCCGCGGGGCGGTCACCGCGGCGGTCCTCGAGGCCACCACCCACTGACCGCCATGCTGCTGCGCGAGGTCGTCGACGTCTCGGCCGCCGTCGCCGCGACCAGGTCCCGCAAGGAGAAGACCCGGCTGATCGCCGAGCTGCTGCTGGCGGCCGGGCCCGAGCAGCGCGAGCTCGCCGCCCGCTACCTCAGCGGGAGGCTGCGCCAGCGCCGCACCGGCCTCGGCTGGCGCAGCCTGCAGGCCCTGCCCTCCCCCGCGGACGTCCCGTCGCTGTCGGTGACCGAGGTCGACGCCGGCTTCGAGGCGATGTCGCGGCTCGCCGGTGCCGGGTCCGCCGGAGAGCGGGCGAGGCTGGCGGCGGAGCTGTTCGCCCGCGCGACCGAGCCGGAGCAGCGGTGGCTGCGGGCGGTGGCGGTCGGTGAGGTGCGGCAGGGTGCGCTGGAGGCGGTCGTGACCGAGGCGCTGGCGCAGGCCGCCGACGTGCCACTGGCGGCGGTCCGCCGCGCCGCCATGCTGGCCGGCGGGGCGACGTACGTCGTCGGCGAGGCCTTCGAGGGCACCTCGGCGCTCGAGCGGGTGGGCCTCACGGTGGGCCGGCCGATCCTGCCGATGCTCGCCTCCTCCGCCCCCGACGTCGACGCGGCGCTGCACAAGGCCTCCGGCGGCCGCGGCGGGCCGCTCGCCGTGGACGCCAAGCTCGACGGCATCCGGATCCAGGTGCACCGCGACGGCGACGACGTGGTGGTCGCCACGCGGAGCCTCGACGACGTCACCCACCGGCTCCCCGAGGTGGTCGACATCGTCCGCGCCCTCCAGGCCAGCCGGCTGGTCCTCGACGGCGAGGCCCTGTCCGTGGGCCCCGACGGCCGCCCGCGGCCCTTCCAGGAGACCGCCTCCCGCACCGCCTCCGCCGTCGAGCGCAGCGCGACGGTCGTGTCGCCGTACTTCTTCGACGTGCTCCACGTCGACGGCCGCGACCTGATCGACCTCCCGGCGGCGGAGCGGTGGGCGGCGCTGGACGCACTCGTGCCCGAGCAGCACCGGGTCCGTCGCTGGACCGGCACCGACCCGGCGGCGGCGCAGGCGTTCACCGACGAGGTGCTCGCCCAGGGCCACGAGGGCGTCGTGGTCAAGGCCGCCGACGCGACGTACGACGCCGGGCGGCGCGGCTCGGCCTGGGTCAAGGTGAAGCCGGTCCACACCCTCGACCTCGTCGTCCTCGCGGTCGAGCACGGCTCCGGCCGGCGGCGGGGCTGGCTGTCCAACATCCACCTCGGCGCCCGCGACCCCTCCACCCCCACCGGCTTCGTGATGCTGGGCAAGACGTTCAAGGGGATGACCGACGAGATGCTGCGCTGGCAGACCGAGCGGTTCCGCGAGCTCGAGGTCGCCGACGACGGCTGGGTCGTCACGGTGCGCCCCGAGCAGGTCGTCGAGATCGCCTTCGACGGCCTCCAGCGCTCGACGCGCTATCCCGGCGGGCTGGCGCTGCGGTTCGCGCGGGTGGTCCGCTACCGCGACGACAAGACGGCCGACGAGGCCGACACGCTCGAGACGGTCCGGTCGCTCGTCCCCGGCTGAGACCGTCCGGCGACGCCGGTCACAGATGTTGCAACACGGAGTTGCACAGGCCGTACACTACGGCTCATGAGCAAGGCACCGGCCACGGACGGGCGGCGCAGGGCGGCCGCGGCCCGCCGCCGCGTCCGCGAGGCGGAGATCATCGCGGCGACCCGCGAGCTGTTCGACTCCAAGGGTGTCCGCGACGTGCAGATCGAGGAGATCGCCGGCGCCGTGGGCATCAACCGCGCGATCGTCTACCGCCACTTCAGCGGCAAGGAGGAGCTGTTCGCGCTCACCCTCGTCGGCTACCTCGACGAGCTGCACGACGCGATGGAGGCGGCCGCCGACGGGGCCGGCGCCCCGCCCGAGCAGCTCGCCGCCATCGTCGGCGCGTTCGTCGACTACGGCGTCGCCCACCCCGCGTTCGTGGACTGTGCCCAGGCGCTGATGATCCGGCCCGGCGAGGAGCTCCTCGACGAGATCTCCGAGGGGGCGCTGTTCCGCCTCGGCCGCGGCATCACCTCGTGCCTGACCATCCTGTCGAGCTCGCTCGCCGCCGGCGCGGAGCAGGGGGTCTTCACGCTGTCCGAGGACCCGGTGCTGCTCGCGAACACGCTCTACGCCAGCGGCCTCGGCGCGCTGCAGCTCGCCCGCCTCGGCATCCTGGTCAGCGAGGCCGCGCCCGGCGTGCCCACCGTCGGCCAGATCTCCGCCGAGCAGGTGCGGTCCTACCTGGTGACGTCGGCGCTGGCGCTGGTCTCGCCACGGGTCCCCGCCTGACCGACGACCCAAACCGCTCCGACGCACGGGCGGCCGGACGACAGCGGGCCCGCCCGGATCGCTCCGGACGGGCCCGCCTTCCGCCGTACGACGCCGGGTCGGCGTCGCGCTCAGCGCTCCAGGATCGCGACGACGCCCTGGCCGCCGGCGGCGCAGACCGAGATCAGCGCGCGGCCGGAGCCCTTCTCGGCAAGCAGCTTGGCGGTGTTGGCGACGATCCGGCCGCCGGTCGCGGCGAACGGGTGGCCGGCCGCCAGCGAGGAACCCTTGACGTTGAGCTTGCTGCGGTCGATCGAGCCCAGCGGGGCGTCGAGGCCGAGCCGCTCCTTGCAGAAGACCGGGTCCTCCCAGGCCTTCAGCGTGGAGAGCACCTGCGAGGCGAACGCCTCGTGGATCTCGTAGAAGTCGAAGTCCTGCAGCGTGAGGCCGTGGCGGGCGAGCAGCCGCGGGACGGCGTAGGCGGGCGCCATCAGCAGGCCCTCGTTGCCGTTGACGAAGTCGACCGCGGCGACCTCGGAGTCGACGAAGTAGGCGAGCGGCTGCAGCCCGTGCTCCTCGGCCCACTCCTCCGACGCCAGCAGCACCGCAGAGGCGCCGTCGGTGAGCGGGGTCGAGTTGCCTGCGGTCATCGTGGCGGCCTCGCCCTTGCCGAAGACCGGCTTCAGCTTGGCGAGCTTCTCCACCGACGAGTCGGGGCGCAGGTTGTTGTCGCGCTCCAGGCCGCGGAACGGGGTGACCAGGTCGTCCTGCCAGCCGTCCTCGTAGGACTTCGCGAGGTTGTGGTGGGAGGTCACCGCGACCTTGTCCTGGTCCTCGCGGGAGATCTGCCACTCCAGCGCGGTCAGCGCCTGGTGGTCGCCCATGGAGAGCCGGGTGCGGGGCTCGCCGTTGGAGGGGATCGCGAGGCCGATGTCGCCGGGCCGGATGGTGGCGAGCACGGCCAGTCGCGCCTTGAGGTCGCGGGCGTTGTTGAGCTGGATCAGCTTCTTGCGCAGCTTCTCGCCGATCGCGATCGGGGCGTCGGAGGTGGTGTCGGTGCCGCCGCCGATGCCGGACTCGATCTGGCCGAGCTTGATCTTGTTGGCGATGTAGTTGATCGCCTGGAGGCCGGTGCCGCAGGCCTGCTGGAGGTCGACCGCGGGCGTCTCCGCGGCGAGCTTGGTGCCGAGCACCGCCTCCCGCACGAGGTTGAAGTCGCGGGCGTGCTTGAGCACGGCGCCGCCGGCCACCTCGCCCAGCCGCTCGCCCTCCAGCCCGTAGCGCGCGACGAGCCCGTCCAGGGCAGCGGTCATCATCTCCTGGTTGGAGGCCGTGGAGTACGCGCCGTTGGAACGGGCGAACGGGATGCGGTTGCCGCCGATGACGGCGGCCCGACGAACAGTGTTTGCCATGCTTCCTATCCTCACGCGCAGGGCCCCCGGAGAGAACCGTTTGAGGGGCAGATCACGAAATGTGGACTCAGAGTTACACAAGTAGTTACATACAACGTGAGCGGGTCTGCCCCGTGGACCAACCTACCCATCGACCCCATTGAGGCATCGACCATGAGCGACAAGTACCAGGGCTTCGTCTCCACCCCGATCGGCAAGGTGCTGGTCAAGAACCTCGGCCTTCCCGCGCCCGTCCGGCTCGAGCGCTACGAGGAGGGCGCGCCGCTCGTCGACGGAACCGTCCTGCTCGGCGGCACCGGCCGGCTGGCCGAGTCGCTGCCCGGCCTGCTGGACCTGGTCGGCGTCTCCACCACCACCTCCGCCGGCGAGGGCCAGCGGTTCAAGGGCCTCGTCTTCGACGCCACCTCGCTCAAGAGCCCCGAGGACCTCGTGGCGCTGCGCGACTTCTTCACCCCCCAGCTCCGCAGCCTCGAGCAGTGCCCGCGCGTGGTGGTGCTCGGCACGCCGCCGGAGCAGGTCAAGGGGTCCGAGCGGGTCGCGCAGCGGGCGCTCGAGGGCTTCACCCGCAGCCTGGGCAAGGAGATCGGACGCGGCGGCACGGTGCAGCTGGTCTACGTCGCCGAGGGCGCCGAGGGCGGCGTGCTCAGCACGCTGGCGTTCCTGCTCTCCCCCAAGTCGGCCTACGTCTCCGGTCAGGTCATCCGGGTCGGCGCGCACGGCGACCAGGACGTGCCGACCGTCGACGACTGGCAGAAGCCGCTGGCGGGCAAGGTCGCCCTGGTGACCGGCGCCAGCCGGGGCATCGGCGAGTCGATCGCCCGGGTCCTGCACCGTGACGGCGCCACCGTGGTCGGCGTGGACGTGCCGCAGGCGGCCAGCGAGCTCACGACGCTGATGAAGGAGCTGGAGGGCGACTGGCTCACCGTCGACATCACGGCCAAGGACGCCCCGCAGCGCATCGCGCACCACCTCAAGGAGAAGCACGGCGGCGTCGACGTCGTCGTCCACAACGCCGGCATCACCCGCGACCGCAAGCTGGCGAACATGTCGCCGAGCGAGAAGGGCGACCGCTGGACGCAGGTCATCGACGTGAACCTGGCGGCGCCCGAGCGGATCACCCGCGAGCTGCTGGACCAGAAGGTCATCAACCGGGGCGGCTCGGTGATCGGCGTGGCCTCGATCGCCGGCATCGCCGGCAACGTGGGCCAGACCAACTACGCCGCCTCGAAGGCCGGCGTGATCGGCCTGGTCGACGCGTTCGCCGACGATCTGGACGACGACATCACCATCAACGCCGTCGCCCCGGGCTTCATCATCACCCAGATGACGGCGGCCGTGCCGTTCGCGACGCGCGAGGTCGGCCAGCGGCTGAACGCCATGGCCCAGGGCGGCCTCCCCGTCGACGTCGCCGAGACCATCGCCTGGTACGCCAACCCCGCCTCGCGCGCCGTGAACGGCAACGTGGTGCGGGTGTGCGGCCAGATGATGCTGGGTGCCTGACGTGGCCGGCGACGTGAAGGTCGTCCAGGGCGGCGGCGGCATCGGCACCATGGTCAAGGCCGCCCTGCCGGCGGTCCCCGGCGTCAACCAGCTCCCCGGCGTCAAGAAGACCGGCACGGAGCTGCCGTCGCTGGAGCTGCGGCGCGAGGACGTCGCGGTGACCCGCAGCGAGGTGGACCGCTACGCCGCGGTCTGCGGGTTCCCGCGCAAGGACGTGGCGCCGGTCCCCTACCTGCACATGCTGGCGTTCCCGCTGCACATGGCGCTGATGACCGACGCCTCCTTCCCGTTCCCCGCGATCGGGTCGGTGCACCTGGAGAACTCGATCACCCAGCACCGCCCCGTCGCCATCGGGGAGACCGTGTCGCTCTCGCTCCGCGCGAGCAACCTGCGGGCCAGCACCAAGGGCCGGGCGTGGGACATGGACGTGACGGCCACCGTCGGCGACGAGGTCGTGTGGGAGTCGGTGTCGACGTACCTGCGGGTCGGCAAGGGCGACAAGGAGAATGGCGACCCCGGTCGCGAGTTCGCCGCCGTCCCCGCCAAGGGTCCGGTCTGGAAGCTGCCCGACAACCTCGGCCGCAGCTATGCGTCCGTCTCCGGCGACCACAACCCGATCCACCTCCACCCGCTGACGGCGAAGGCGCTCGGCTTCCCCCGGCACATCGCGCACGGGATGTGGAGCAAGGCCCGCTGCATCGCGGCCCTGGAGAACCGGCTCCCCGACGCGGTCACCGTGTCGGTGGCGTTCAAGAAGCCGATCTTCCTGCCCGGCAAGGTGCAGTTCGGCGCCGAGCCGACCACGGACGGCTGGGACTTCACGCTGGTCAACCCGAAGAACGGCGCTCCGCACCTGCTGGGCCGCACCGCTCCGGCATAGCCGGGGCGACGGGCGCCTGTCCGGCCGCGCTACGTCGAGCGCGGCCGGATCAGGCCCTCCTGGGCCACGGTCGCGACCAGGGTCCCGTCCTGGGTGAAGATCCGGCCGAGCGCGAGGCCGCGGGCCCCGACCGCCGACGGCGACCACTGGTCGTAGAGCCACCACTCGTCGGCCCGGAACGGGCGGTGGAACCAGATCGTGTGGTCCAGCGACGCCATCTGCACCTTGGTCGGGTCGGTCTCGTGGGCCGCCAGGGTGGCGCCGAGCAGCGACACGTCGCTGGCGTAGGCGAACGTGGCGAGGTGCTCCATCGGGTCGTCGGTGAGCCGCCCGTCGACCCGGATCCAGACCTGCGTGCGCGAGGGGTGCATCGGGTCCGGCTCAAGGCCGTGCCGGGAGTTGCCCAGCCAGCGCACGTCGAGCGCGGCCCACTCCTTGCCCAGCCCGTCGTCCGAGCCCCGCTCGGACATCAGCTCCATCAGGTCCAGGCCCTCCTCGGGCGGCTTGACCTCGGGCATCACGTCCTGGTGCTCCAGGCCCTCCTCGGCGCGCTGGAAGCTGAGCGACTGGTAGTAGATCGGCCGGCCGTGCTGCCGGGCGAGCACGCGGCGGGTCGCGAACGACTTGCCGTCCCGGATCCGCTCGACGTCGTAGATGATCGGCACGTTGTAGTCGCCGGGCAGGAGGAAGTAGGAGTGCAGGGAGTGCACGTGGAACTCCTCCGCCACGGTGCGCGAGGCGGCGATCAGCGCCTGGGCGGCCACCTGGCCGCCGTACACCCGCTGCCGGACGCTCTCCGGCTGCCTCCCGCGGAACAGGTCCGTGTCGAGCTGCTCGAGATCGAGCAGCGACACGAGCTGCCGGGTCGCGTCGTTCATGTCCGGGTCGGTCACGACCCACCTCCGGTCTCGTCGGGTCCCTCGAGGCCGGCGAGGAACTGCTCGAACTGGCGGCCGATCTCCTCGCCGGTCGGCAGCGGCTCCTCCCGGGCCAGCAGGCTGCTGCCCTCCTCCTCGGCGCGGGCGAACGTGTCGTACTGCTGCTCGAGGGCGACGACCACGTCGCGGACCTCCTCGTTGGCGGCGAGGTAGCGGTTGATCTCCTCCTCGCGCTCCTCCGCGAGCTCGGTCAGCTCGGTCAACTCGATGGTGAGCCGGGCCGCCAGCTCCACCTGCTCCAGCAGCGCCACCGACGCGCGGGGGTAGTCCAGCTGCGCGAGGTAGTGCGGCACGTGGGCGACGAAGCCCTGCGCGTCATGGCCCCACTCGCCGAGCCGGACCTCCAGCAGCGCCTGCGCGCTGCTCGGCACCCGGAGCTCGCCGCGCCAGGGGCTGGTGCCGGTGAGCAGGCCGGGGTTGTTGGCGTGGTGGGTGATCGCGATCGGCCGGGTGTGCGGCACGGCCATCGGCACCGAGCCCATCGACACCACCAACGCCACGTCGAACCGCTCGACGACCTCGAGCACGCCGCGACAGAACGCCTCCCACTGGATGTCCGGCTCCGGACCGTGCAGCAGCAGGTACGGCGACCCGCCGGCGTCGTGCAGGAGCCGCACCACGAGCCGCGGCGGCTGGTAGCCCTCGTAGTGGTCGCGGGCGAAGGTCATCGGTGGCCGGCGGGCCCGGTAGTCGTGGAGCTGGTCGACGTCGAAGGTCGCCACCACGACCCCGCCGCCCTCGGGCGAGGAGCCGCCGCGCCGCACCAGGTGGCGTCCCGCGAGGTTGCCGGCGTTGCCGGCGTCGAGGAACCCGTCGAGCGCGACCACTAGGGGCAGCGCCCGGACGCCCTCGAGCTCCGGCACGTCGTCGACGATGTGGACCAGCCGCGGGCCTGGGGACGGAGGCTGAGCTGGGGAGGTCACCCGACCAGCCTAGTGGCGGCGCACCCGCGTCATCGCCCGTAGGTCGCGGTCATCAGCGTCACACCGCGCTGCGCGAGCTGCGCCGTGGTGATCCCGAGCACCTCGGGCACCACGTCCTCCTGGTCGGCGGAGCCGTCGAGCCGGTCGAGGAGCACGAACAGGGTGTCCTCGCCGTAGGTGCGTGCGACGTACTCGCAGATCCACCACGACACGGCGTACCACGCCTCGGCCTGGGCGCTGCCGAACTCCTCGTCGCCGGGCAGCTCGTCGGCCGCGCCGGCGACCCGGAGCGCGTCCGTGGGGAGCCGGCGCCGGCTGGGCGGCATCGGCCGCACCGAGACGTACTCGGCGATGCCCTCGCTGAGCCACAGCGGCGCGCGGACGCCGCGCGGCCCGAGCGTGGCGTGGGTGAGCTCGTGGCGCACCAGCCGGCCCAGCACGCCCGGGTCCTCGTCGAGGACCCGCGGGTTCAGGAACACCCGGTAGGACGCCACGCCCTTGCGCCGGTCGGTGGCGTCGACGGGCACGGCGATGGTGAGACCGTCGGCGCGGCCGGGGTCGCCGACCGTCTGGTTGGACAGGCCGCGCAGGAAGTCGGGGTCCTGCAGGGCGTAGACCACGACCCCGCTGCTGGTGGGCGAGTCGTCGCCGCCCACGACCGCGCGCACGTCGTAGCGCCCGTTGCTGGCCGCCTGGACGACGGACCGGGACCGGCCGGCCGTCGCCGCGTCGAAGATGCCGAGCACACCCGCGGCCTGCTCGACGTGCACCGGCCCGAGGTCCCAGGGCTGGGCGTGGCCGGGGTGGTCGGCCTCCCACGCGGGGTCGGTGGTGGAGCCGACCAGCATCCGCCGGCCGTCGGGGGACGGGGTGAACCGCAGCCGGTCGCGGGTGCGGACCGCGGCGGCGTCGTACCCGTCCAGGCGCAGCGCGACCACCACCTCGGCCCAGTAGTCGTCGGTCCCCTCCTCCGGCGTGACGGTGTCCGGGAGCAGCCGGTAGCGGAGGGCGCCCACCGGCAGCTGGCTGAGGTTGTCGAAGTAGGTCTGCTGCTCGGCGACCAGTCCCCGGTCGGAGCGGTCGAGCGTCCGACGGAACCGGGCCCGGTCGCGCTGCCGCAGCGCCTTCGCGCGCACGTTGAGAGTGCGCTGCATCCGCTGGCCGACGTCCGCGAACGCCGCAGCGGGGTCGGCGGGTGGCGGGGCGTCGTCGGAGCAGGCGGCCAGCGGCAGCAGGCAGGCCAGGAGGAGCGGGACGATCAGGGACCGCAGCGGGTGGCGCGCCGGGGGGGCGGGGCGACGGGTCGGGCTGCGGTCGGCGTCAGCGGGGCCCGTCCACATCGAGGAGCGCCCGACCCTCCGGCGCAGGCTCCGCGGTGATGTCGTGCAGCACGTCGAGCGCGATGGCGGAGGCCGAGAGGCCGACGCGCTCGAGGATCGCGGCCCGCTTGGCGTGGTCGAGGAACTCCTGCGGGATGCCGTGGAGCCGGACGGGCGTGCGCACGCCGGCGTCGCTGAGGGCCTGCAGCAGCACCGCGCCCACACCGCCGATCCGCCCGTTGTCCTCGATCGTCACCACGCGGCGGTGCTCGCGCGCCAGCTCCACCAGCGCGGGGTCGACCGGCTTGACCCACCGCGGGTCGACGACGGTGACCCCGATGCCCTGGGCGACGAGGCGCCGGGCGACGTCGACCGCCACGGGCGCCATCGCGCCGACCGAGACGACCAGGACGTCGCGGGTGCCCTCGCGCACGAGGACGTCGAGCTGTCCGTGCTCGGTGCGGATGCGGTCGACGGCCTCGATGTCGTCGGGCGGCGGACCCTTGGGGAACCGGACGACCGTCGGCGCGTCCGCCACCTCGACGGCCTCGTCGAGCAGCTCGCGCATCCGGGCCACGTCGCGCGGTGCGGCCAGTCGCAGGCCGGGCACGACCTGGAGGATGGACATGTCCCACATGCCGTTGTGGCTGGCGCCGTCGTCGCCGGTGACGCCGGAGCGGTCGAGGACGAACGTCACGCCGCAGCGGTGCAGTGCCACGTCCATCAGCACCTGGTCGAAGGCGCGGTTGAGGAACGTCGCGTAGACCGCGAAGACGGGGTGCAACCCACCGAGCGCGAGACCGGCCGCGGACGTCGCGGCGTGCTGCTCGGCGATGCCGACGTCGAAGGTGCGCTCGGGGAACCGTGCCTGGAACTTGTCCAGGCCCACCGGGTGCATCATCGCGGCGGTGATCCCGACGATGTCGGGGCGCCGCGCACCCAGCTGCACCATGTGCTCGGCGAAGTGGTCGGTCCAGATCGGCCCCTTGGGCTGCTCGGCGCCGGTCTGGACGTCGAAGGGGCCGGGCGCGTGGAACTGGTCGGCCTCGTGGCGCTCGGCGGGGTCGTAGCCGAAGCCCTTGCGGGTGATCGCGTGCACGATGACCGGGCCGCCGAACCGCTTCGCCTGGGTCAGCGCCTGCTCCATCGCCGACCGGTCGTGCCCGTCGACCGGGCCGACGTACTTCAGGCCGAGGTCCTCGAAGAGGCCCTGGGGCGCGATGGCGTCCTTGAGCCCCTTCTTCACGGCGTGCAGGGCGTCGTACGCCGCGGGCCCGACCCCGGGCACCGCGTTGAGCCGCTTCTTCACCAGCTCCAGCACCGACTCGTAGCGGGGGTTGGTGCGCAGCGAGGTCAGCGCCGTCGCGAGGCCGCCGATCGTGGGCGTGTAGGAGCGCCCGTTGTCGTTGACCACGATCACCAGCCGGCTGTCGTGCTGGATCGCGATGTTGTTGAGCGCCTCCCAGGCCATCCCGCCGGTGAGCGCGCCGTCGCCGATCACCGCGACGACGTGGCGGTCCTCGCCGCGGATCGCGTAGGCCTTGGCCAGGCCGTCGGCATAGCTCAGCGCGGTCGAGGCGTGGGAGTTCTCGACGATGTCGTGCTCGGACTCGGCCTGGCTGGGGTAGCCGCTCAGGCCGCCCTCGCGGCGCAGCGTGCCGAACGAGGCGGCGCGGCCGGTCACCAGCTTGTGGACGTAGGACTGGTGGCCGGTGTCGAAGACCACCTTGTCGCGCGGGGAGTCGAACACCCGGTGGAGGGCCAGGGTCAGCTCGACGACGCCCAGGTTGGGACCGAGGTGGCCGGTGTTGGTCGCCACCGTGCGGATCAGCAGGTCGCGGATCTCGGCCGCGAGCTGGGTCAGCTCGTCCTCGGAGAGCGCGCGCAGGTCGCGCGGCGCGGTGATCTGGTCGAGGACGGGCATGGACCGATTCTAGAACGTCACAGGTCGTAGACCGCGATCGCCGGCTCGTGCAGGCTGCCGAGCCAGAGCCGCCCATCGTGCTCCCGGACGCCGGTCACCATGTGGTACGACGCGCCGTGCTCCTCGGGGCGGACGTCCACGTCGTGCACCAGCCGGCCGCGGTCGTCGTACGCCACGGCCCGGACGGTCTGCTGCGGCTTGGGCTGCAGCCGCTCGGGCACCTTGGTGATCAGCTTGCGCAGCGGCATCGGGCCGCGCTGCACCCGCTCGACGACCGGGTCGGTGGGACTGGCGACCGAGATCCAGATCAGCCCGTCGGACCCGCGGGCGATGTTGTCGGGGTAGCCCGGGAGGTCCATGCACAGCCGGTCGCGCATCCCCTTGCTCGGGCCGCTGATCCAGTGCCGCACGACGGTGCGGCCGGCGGTCTCGGCGACGCAGACGAAGTCCTCGGCGGCCGAGAGGGCGACGCCGTTGGCGAAGGCGAGGCCGTCGAGCACCTGGGTGATGGTGCCGTCGGGGTCGCGGCGGAACAGCCGCCCGGTGCGGGTGTTGCGGACGAAGTCCTTCTTCCACTCCTCGATGCCGAAGTGCAGGGAGGAGTCGGAGAACCAGATCGTGCCGTCGGACGCGATCGCCGCGTTGTTGCAGAACCTCATCCGCACCCCGTCGATCTCGGCGGTGATCTCCTCGACGTCGCCGCCGCGGGGGTCCACCCAGAGCAGGCCGCGACGGGCGTCGCAGACCAGCAGCCTGCCGTCGGGCGCGAGCTCGATGCCGAGCGGCCGGCCGCCGGTGTGGGCCACCCGGTCCACCCGCGCACCGTCGGGCGACACGCGGAAGATCGCGCCGTCCTCGGTGCCGGTGAACACGCAGCCCTCGTCGGGACCGGAGGTCGCGACGAGCACGTCCTCCGCGCCGGGCCCGGGGACGGGGATCACGCGAAACGCCATGACTGCAGCTCCTGGTAGGTCTCGGAGGCGAGGAGCTCGGGAAGGATCCGGCGGGCGGCGACGGTGAGCGGCAGGCCGGTCACCTCCCCCGGCTCCACGAACACGATCCGGCGGCCCTCGCCGACGGTGATGTCGGCGTCGGTCGCCGTGGTCGGTGCGAGGTAGAGCCGCACCGAGTCGCGGGTGCCGTAGGCGGCGTGGAAGACCTCGAACTCCCGCCAGAACCGCAGCTCCGGCGGCTCCAGCCGGAGGCCGGTCTCCTCCTCCAGCTCCCGGTAGGCGGCGTCGTCGGCGTCCTCGCCGTCGTCGACATGGCCACCCACGAAGCCCCAGCACTCGGGGTCGATCACCGGGTGCTCGTCACGCTCCTGCAGCAGCAGCCGTCCCTGCGGGTCGACGAGGACGATCGAGGCGAAGCGGTGCACGGCGGCCAACCTATCGGGCCCGCCCGGCCGGCCTATCCGGGGAGGAAGGAGAGCCGGACCTCCCGGTCGGCGTTGTCGACGTTGAGGTCGACCAGGCAGACGCTCTGCCAGGTGCCGAGCGCGAGCCCGCCGCCGAGCACCGGGACCGTGGCGTACGGCGGCACCAGGGCCGGCATGACGTGGGCGCGCCCGTGACCCGGGGAGCCGTGCTGGTGACGCCACCGGTCGTCGGCGGGCAGCAGGTCGCCGAGCGCCGCGAGCAGGTCGTCGTCGCTCCCCGAGCCGGTCTCGATGATCGCGACGCCCGCGGTGGCGTGGGGCACGAAGACGTGGAGCATCCCGTCGCCGCGGCCGGCCACGAAGTCGGCGCAGTCGCCGGTGATGTCGAGGACGCGCTCCGTGCCGCCGGTGCGGTAGGCCCTGGTCTGCGATTCCATGTCACCGATGGTGCCAGCCCGGTCGCGGGCTCAGACCGCCCGGCGGTCGCCGCCGACGTCGCCGGGCCGGACGCCCCCGTGGCAGGACGCCAGCGGCTCCGGCGCGGTGTCGCCGGCGCCGTGCTCCGCGACGAAGAGCGGGATCCGCGGGTCGTCGGGCCCGGTGAGCGCGAGCTGGCGGCCCCAGACGGTGGCCACGACCGGTGCCTTCTGGTCGGGGTACGGCGACAGGATGCCGTTGTCGGGCAGTTGCGCCGCCAGGGCGGCGACCTCCTCGGCGTCCAGCCGGTCGGCGCGGTAGGTGAGCCAGACGGTGCCGTGCTCGAGGCTGTGCACCACGTTCTCGACGGGGACCTCGGCGTCGTACACGCCGCACTCCAGCCAGGCCTGCGCGTGCCGGCCGCCGACCGGCGGGGACTGCGGGTAGTCCACGCTGACCCCGTCGGGCACGTGGTCGACCGCGAGGTCGCCGTACACCCGGACGTCGGCGAGGGAGGTGTCCGGGCCGTCGTCGGGTCCGGCGGCACGCTCGTCCTCGTCGTCGCCGGCGAGCAGGACCGGCACCAGTACGGCCAGCGCGAGCACGAGCACCGCGGCCACGACGGCCAGCGCCACCGGCAGCACCCGCCGGCGTCGCGAGGCCGGCGGGGGCCCGTAGGCACCGGGTGGGAAGGCGGGCGACGGCGGGAGCTGCCCGCTCACTGCTCGAGCGCCCGCTCGACCCGCTCGACCTTGGCGGTCAGCTCGCCGGAGAAGCCGGGACGGATGTCGGCCTTCAACACCAGGCCGACGCGCGGGGAGACCTCCGCGACGACGTCGACGGCCCGCTTCACCACGGCCATCACCTCGTCCCACTCCCCCTCGATGTTGGTGAACATGGCGTTGGTCTCGTTGGGCAGGCCGGACTCACGGACCACGCGGACGGCCGCGGCGACGGCCTCCGAGACGCCGCCGGTCTGGTCGGCGGCGGCGGGGCTGATGCTGAAGGCGACGAGCATGTCGCCACGGTATCCAGCGGGTGCTCGCCCTAGGGTGGCGCCATGGGAGCCAAGGCATCCGGCCAGCCGCTCGCCGCGCTGGCCGACCTGCTCGGCGTGCGCGAGGCCGAGCTCGAGCCCGTCCTCGGGCCGTACGACGCCGCGCAGGTCGCGGTGCTCGAGGCGGCCGTGTCCGAGGCGCTCGCCGGCGAGGACGCCGCGTTCGACCGGGCGACGCAGGACGCCGTGCGGCACGTGCCGCGGCTGCTGCGCGGGCCCGCCCGCAAGCTGCTCCTCGGGGGCCGCTATGGGTGACCTCGAGGTGCGCATCGAGATCGCCAAGCTGAGCGCCGAGCTGGGAGTCGGCGACGACCGGCTGGACTTCCTGTGGAGGAGCTCGCCCGCCGAGGTGCGGGCGCTGCGTGACCTCGCCCGCGACGCGGTCGCCGCTCGCAACGCCGAGCGGGTCGAGCGGCTGGGCTCACTGACGAAGATGGCGCCGACCGGCGTGGCCGCCAAGGTCGCCCAGCACGCGTTCGGCCCCGCCCTCAGCGCCCGGGTCGCCGGCGCGGTGGCCCCGGCCGACGCGGTGCGGCTGGCGTCCCACCTGCCGCCCGCTTTCCTGGCCGAGCTGGCGGTGTCGCTGGAGCCCTCGCGGGTGGGACCGATCGTCGAGCGGCTCCCCGACGAGCTGCTCGTCGACATCGGCCGCCGGCTGCTCGCCGCCGGCGAGCACGCCGCGCTGGCCCGGCTGGTGGCGGTCGTCTCCCCCGCCCTGGCCGCACGCGTCGTGGCGGACGCCACCGGTGAGCAGCTGCTGCAGATCGCGCTGTTCGCCGACGACCCGGCCCTCATCGAGTCGGTGGCCGAGCGGCTGACCGACGAGCAGCTCGGCGGCATCCTCAGCGCCGCCGACGAGCACGACCCCGAGGCGGCGACCCTGCTGCTCGGCCGGATGTCGGCGAGGACCCGCAAGCGGATCACCGCGCTGGCCGAGGAGGCCTGAGCAGCGCGACGGCCCGCCCCTCACCGTGGAGGGACGGGCCGTGCGCGACCGGGCTACGCGGTCAGGAGCGACGCAGGTTCCGCAGGACGTACTGCATGATGCCGCCGTTGCGGTAGTAGTTCGCCTCGCCGGGGGTGTCGATCCGGACCACCGCGTCGAACTCCACGTCGGACCCGTCGGCCTTGCTCGCCACCACCTTGACGGTGCGGGGGGTGTCGCCCTCGTTGAGCTCGGTGATCCCGGAGATGGAGAACGTCTCCTCACCGGTGAGGCCGAGCGACGCGGCGTCCTTGCCCTCGGGGAACTGCAGCGGGATGACGCCCATGCCGATCAGGTTCGAGCGGTGGATCCGCTCGTAGGACTCGGCGATGACCGCCTTCACGCCGAGCAGCGAGGTGCCCTTGGCGGCCCAGTCGCGCGACGACCCGGAGCCGTACTCCTTGCCGGCGAGCACCACGAGCGGGATCCCCGCCTCCTGGTAGCTCACCGAGGCGTCGTACACCGTCGTGACGGGGGCGTCCTCGCCCTCGCCCTGGGTGAAGTCGCGGGTGAACCCGCCCTCGGTGCCCGGCGCGATCTGGTTGCGCAGCCGGATGTTGGCGAACGTGCCGCGGATCATCACCTCGTGGTTGCCGCGGCGCGAGCCGTAGGAGTTGAAGTCCCGCTGCTCGACGCCGTGCTCGGCGAGGTACTTGCCGGCCGGGCTGTCCTTCTTGATCGCACCGGCCGGGCTGATGTGGTCGGTGGTGACCGAGTCGCCGAGCTTGAGCAGCACCCGGGCGCCCTCGATGTCGGTGACCGGCGTCGGCTCGTCGGGCATGCCGTCGAAGTACGGCGCCCGCCGGACGTAGGTGGAGTCCGGGTCCCACGCGAAGGTGTCGCCCTCGGGCGTCGGCAGCGACTGCCACCGCTCGTCGCCGGCGAACACGTCGGAGTAGCTCGACCCGAACATGTCGGCGGTGATCGCGTCGGCGATCGTCGCCTCCACCTCGGCCGGGCTGGGCCAGATGTCCTTGAGGTAGACGGGGTTGCCCTCGGAGTCGTTGCCCAGCGGGTCGTTGAACAGGTCGACGTCCATGGTGCCCGCCAGCGCGTAGGCGACGACGAGCGGCGGCGACGCGAGGTAGTTCATCTTGACGTCGGGGTTGATCCGGCCCTCGAAGTTGCGGTTGCCGGACAGCACCGACGTCACCGCCAGGTCGTGCTCCTGCACGGCCGCCGAGACCTCCGGGATCAGCGGGCCGGAGTTGCCGATGCAGGTGGTGCAGCCGTAGCCGACGAGGTTGAAGCCGAGCTTGTCGAGGTACGGCGTGAGCCCGGACTTCTCGTAGTAGTCGGAGACCACCTGGGAGCCCGGCGCCAGGGTCGTCTTGACCCACGGCTTGCGCTGCAGCCCCTTCTCGACGGCCTTCTTGGCGAGCAGGGCGGCGCCGATCATCACCGACGGGTTCGAGGTGTTGGTGCACGAGGTGATCGCGGCGATGGTGACGGCGCCGTGGTCGAGGGTGAACCTCGTGCCGTCGGCGAGCTCGACCTCGACCGGCGAGCTGGGCCGGCCGCCGTCGGTCGCGGCCGCGGAGTGCCAGTCGACCGGCTGGCCGGGGGCGTCGTCCTTGCCGTTGCTGCCGCCGTTGGTCGCCGGGGAGTCGCTGGCCGGGAAGGACTCCGCGGAGGCCTCGTCGGCGGTCGACACGACGCCGTACGGCTTCTCGTTGGAGGGCACGCCGGGCTTGCGGTTCTCGGTGCCGGTCTGGTCGTCCTCGACGTAGTCGGCGAGGGCGGCCCGGAAGGCGGGCTTGGCCTCGGTGACCTCGATCCGGTCCTGCGGGCGCTTCGGGCCGGCGATCGAGGGCACGACCGTGGAGAGGTCGAGCTCGAGCTTCTCGGAGTAGCGCGGCTCGGCGTCGGGGTCGAGCCAGAGGCCCTGGGCCTTGGCGTAGGACTCGACCAGGGCGAGCTGCTCGTCGGAGCGGCCGGTCAGCCGCAGGTAGCTCACCGTCTCCTCGTCGATCGGGAAGACCGCGATCGTGGAGCCGAACTCCGGCGACATGTTGCCGATCGTGGCGCGGTTTGCCAGCGGCAGCGCCGAGACGCCGGGGCCGTAGAACTCGACGAACTTGCCGACCACGCCGTGCTTGCGCAGCATCTCGGTGATCGTCAGGACCAGGTCGGTGGCGGTGGAGCCCTCGGGCAGCTCGCCGGAGAGCTTGAAGCCGACCACCCGCGGGATGAGCATGGAGACCGGCTGGCCGAGCATCGCGGCCTCGGCCTCGATGCCGCCGACGCCCCAGCCGACCACGCCGATGCCGTTGACCATCGTGGTGTGGGAGTCGGTGCCGACGCAGGTGTCGGGGTAGGCCAGCAGCTCGCCGTCGACCTCGCGGGTGAACACGGTGCGGGCGAGGTGCTCGATGTTGACCTGGTGGACGATGCCGGTGCCCGGGGGGACGACCTTGAAGTCGGAGAACGCGGTCTGCCCCCAGCGGAGGAACTGGTAGCGCTCGCGGTTGCGCTCGTACTCGATCTCGACGTTCTTCTCGAACGCCTCCGGGCTGCCGAAGACGTCTGCGATCACGGAGTGGTCGATCACCATCTCGGCCGGCGCGAGCGGGTTGATCCGGGACGGGTCGCCGCCGAGCTCGGCCATCGCCTCGCGCATGGTGGCGAGGTCGACGACGCAGGGAACGCCGGTGAAGTCCTGCATGATCACCCGGGCCGGGGTGAACTGGATCTCCTTGTCGGGCTGGGCGCTCTCGTCCCAGCCGGCGAGGGCCCGGATGTCCTCGGCGGTGATGTCGGCGCCGTCCTCGGTGCGGAGCAGGTTCTCCAGGAGCACCTTGAGGGAGAACGGCAGGCTCTCCACCGCGCCGTCGGGGATGCCCTCCCCGCGCACCGCGTCGAGGCGGAAGATCTCGTAGGACTTGCCGTCCACGTCCAGGGTGCTCTTGGCACCGAAGCTGTTCTTGCTGGCCATCGGGGTCTCCGTCTCCTCGTCGCTGCTGTGCGCTCGGGTGCCGTACCGCTTCATCTTGCCGCCGCGCGGCAACGCGCCGGTAGTGAGGCGAGCCTAAGTCGTGGTGGGTGGACCGCCGAGCGATGTCTTGATGTCAAGATACATCACGTCGAAGGGAATTTCACGGCACGGCCGGGGCCGGCTGCGGTGCCGCGTCGTCCTCCGCGAACTGGGTGCGGTACAGCTCCTGGTAGCGACCGCCGGCGGCGACCAGGTCGGCGTGGGTGCCCCGCTCGACGATCCGGCCGTCCTCGACGACGAGGATCAGGTCGGCCGCCCGCACGGTGGAGAGCCGGTGGGCGATCACCAGCGCGGTCCGGCCGGCCAGCGCCTCGGCGAGGGCCGCCTGCACCGCCTGCTCCGAGGTCGAGTCGAGCGACGCCGTGGCCTCGTCGAGGATGACGACGCGCGGCTGCTTCAGCAGCAGCCGGGCGATCGTCAGCCGCTGCCGCTCGCCGCCGGAGAGTCGGTAGCCGCGCTCCCCCACGACGGTGTCCAGGCCGTCCGGCAGTGCGCGCACCAGGTCGGCGAGCCTGGCCCGCTCGACCGCGTCCCACAGCTCGTCGGGATCGGCCTCGGGGCGCGCGAGGAGGAGGTTGCCGCGGATCGTGTCGTGGAACAGGTGCCCGTCCTGGGTGACCATGCCCACCGCACCCTGGATCGCCTCGGCGGTGAGGTCGCGGACGTCGACCCCGCCGAGGCGTACGGCGCCCGCGTCGACGTCGTACAGCCGCGGGACGAGCTGGGCGATGGTCGACTTGCCGGCCCCCGAGGAGCCCACCAGGGCCACCACCTGGCCCGGCTCGGCGCGCAGCGACACCCCGTGGAGCACCTCCTCGCCGCCGCGCGTGTCCATGGTCGCGACCGCCTCGAGCGAGGCGAGGGAGACCCGGTCCGCGGCCGGGTAGGCGAAGCGCACGTCGGCCAGCTCCACCGACACCGGGCCGTCCGGCAGGCCGCGCGCGCCGGGGCGGTCGCGGATCAGCGGCTCCAGGTCGAGCACCTCGAAGACCCGCTCGAAGCTGACCAGGGCGCTCATCACCTCCACCCGGGCGCTGGCCAGGGCGGTGAGCGGGGCGTAGAGCCGGGTCAGCAGCAGCGACAGCGCGACGACGTCGCCCGCGTCGAGGGTGCCGCGCAGCGCGAGGTTGCCCCCGACGCCGTACACCACCGCGACGGCGAGCGCCGAGACCAGGGTCAGCGCGGTCACGAAGGTGGTCTGCACCATCGCGGTCCGGACGCCGATCTGCGCCACGCGCTCCGCCCGGGCGGCGAACTCCGCCGACTCCTGGGTCGGGCGGCCGAACAGCTTGACCAGGGTGGCGCCGGGCGCGGAGAAGCGCTCGGTCATCTGGTTGCCCATCGCGGCGTTGTGGTCGGCCGCCTCGCGCTGGATGCCCGCGAGGCGACGGCCCATCCGGCGCGCCGGCAGCACGAAGACCGGCAGCAGCGCGAGCGCGAGCAGGGTCACCTTCCAGGAGATGCCCAGCATCACCACGAGCGTCAGGGCGAGGGTGACGAGGTTGCCGACCACCCCGGACAGCGTCTGGCTGAACGCGCGCTGCGCGCCGATCACGTCGTTGTTGAGCCGGCTGACCAGGGCGCCGGTCCGGGTGCGGCTGAAGAAGGCGACCGGCATCCGCTGCACGTGGTCGAACACCGCGGTGCGGAGGTCGAGGATCAGCCCCTCGCCGATCCGGGACGACAGCCAGCGGGCCAGCAGCCCCAGGCCGGCGTCGACCACGGCTATCAACGCGATCACGAGCGCCAGGAGGGTGACCAGCCCCGGACGGTCGCCCCCGACGATCGCGTTGACGATCTCGCCGGCGAGCACCGGCGTGGCGACGGCGAGACCGGAGGTGACCACGCTGAGCACGAGGAAGCCGGCCAGCTTGCCGCGGTGCGGACGGGCGAACCGGAAGATCCGCCGTGCGGTGGCCCGGTCGAAGCCGCGCTGCTCGTCCGGAGCGTGCATGCCCCGGTACACCTGGCTCCAGGCGATCGACTCCATGCTCATGGGTGCGCTCCGTCCGTCTCGTCGACCCGGTCATCGCGACGGTAGGACCTCAAGTCGGGTTGAGGGCAAGACCGGGTGGACCCCAGCGGTCACCGGGCCCAACCGGCGCGCGCGGAAAAGATTCCCGGGGACTGTCGTATCCGGGCACCGCCGGTCGTGGAGAGGATGACAACCGCTCCACCGAACGACCCAGGAGGTCACCATGCGCACCCTGATCTACACCGCCTTCGTCTCCCTCGACGGCGTCGTGGAGGGTCCCGGGCCCGAGCCGGGCTACCGCAACAGCGGGTGGACCTTCCAGGACATCGACTTCCTCGAGGAGGTCTACGAGCTGAAGGGCCGCGAGCAGCAGGAGGCGGGCGCACTGATGCTCGGGCGCGCCAGCTACGAGGCGTTCGCGCCGGTCTGGCCGACGATGACCGAGGAGTTCCCCCTCTACAACGCGATGCCCAAGTACGTCGTCTCGACGACCCTGACCGAGGACGACCTGGTCGACAACTGGGGCGAGACCACCATCCTCCGCTCGCTCGACGACGTCGCCGCGGTGAAGGAGTCGACCGAGGGCGGACCGATCTCCGTGCACGGGTCGGCGAGCCTGGCCCGCAGCCTCGCGGACGCGGGCCTCGTCGACCGCTACCACCTGCTGGTCTTCCCGACCGTGCTCGGCGCCGGCAAGCGGATGTGGAGCGACACCGACAAGGACCGGCAGAAGCTCGCCCTCGTCGAGAGCCAGGCCTACGCCAACGGCGTGCAGAAGCTGGTCTACGAGGTCGTTCGCTGACCGGCGTCCGGCACCAGCAGCGCGACGCACTCCACGTGGTGCGTCATCGGGAACAGGTCGAAGGCCCGTAGTCCGGCCAGCCGGTAGCCGTGCTCGGCGAAGATCCCCACGTCGCGGGCGAGCGCGGCCGGGTCGCAGGCGACGTAGCCGACCGCTCGGGGTGACCGGGCGACGACCTGCTCGACGGCGGCCCGCTTCGCGCCCGTGCGGGGCGGGTCGAGCACGACCAGGTCGACCGAGTCCCACTCCGGGCCGAGCCCACCGTCGCGCCCAGCCGCCAGGACACCGGCCACGTCGCCCGACGTCGCGTGCAGGCCGGGGCAGTTGCGCAGCGAGAGCTCGGACGCCGCGGCGTCGCCCTCCACGGCGGCGACCCGCCCGTCCGGGCCCACCGCCTCGAGCAGGAACCGGCTGAACAGCCCGACGCCGGCGTACAGGTCGAGCGCCGACTCGCCCGGCCGTGGCTCCAGAGCCTCGAGGACCGCGTCCACCAGGGTCTCCGGGGCGCCGGGGTGGACCTGCCAGAAGCCGCCGTCGGCGACCTCGAAGGAGCGCCCCCTGACGTCGTACGACGGCCCGACCGGCGCCTCGATGAGGCACTCGTCGACCGGGACCAGGTCGTGGGAGCGGTGCTTGCGCATCGCCCGGCCGCCGTCGGGGAGCACGGCGTAGCGCTGCCGGGTCCGCCAGCCCAGACCCCGGTCGGCGAGCGCCGGGTCGAGCGCCGGGTTGGGCACCGCCTCCACGGTCACGGCGACGTCGAGGCCCGCGAGCCGGCGCAGCTGCTCCTCGATCACGGCAGCCTTCAGCCGGCGCTGGGCGCCCAGCTCGACGTGCTGGAAGTCGCAGCCGCCGCACGCGTCGGGGCCCGAGAAGGGGCAGGGCGGCGCGACCCGGTCCGGCGAGGGCCGGAGCACGTGGACCGCGTCGCCGCGCCAGAAGCGGTCGCCCTCCGTGCCCTCGGTGACCTCCACGACGACCCGCTCGCCCGGGATCGCGTGGCGCACGAAGACGACCCGCTCGCGCGCCGGGTCCTCCTCCGTGGGCGCCCCGACCCGCGCGACGCAGTGGCCGCCGTGGGCGACGGGGCCGACGTCGACCTCGAACCGGCGCCCGACGGCGGAGGCGCCGCGCGGCTTCGGAACGCGGCGGGCGCGGCCCCTGCGGGGACGCTGGGGCCGGCTCACCGGGGGATCTGCCGCTCTCGCCCCTCGTCGACCCGGCCGCCACGGAGGTCGCCGGGGCGCACCCGGGCGTCGTCGCGCTCCTCGCGCTCGCGGGCGATCTGCGAGGACCGCAGCTGGTAGGGCACCGAGATCACCATGACGCCGGGGGTGAACAGCAGCCGGCCCTTGAGCCGCAGGGCGGTCTGGTTGTGCAGCAGCTGCTCCCACCAGCGGCCGACGACGTACTCCGGGATGTAGACCGCGACCACCCCGCGCGGGTTGGCCCGGCGGATGGCCGAGGCGTAGTCGACGATCGGCTTGACGATCTCGCGGTAGGGCGAGTGCAGCACCTTGAGCGGCACACCCGTGTTGCGCTCGTCCCACTCCTCCAGCAGCCGGGCGGTGTCCTTGGCGTCCACCGACACGTAGACGCCCTCGAGCGCGTTGGGCCTCGTCGCCTTGGCGAACGCCAGCGCCCGCAGCGTCGGCTTGTGCAGCTTGGACACCAGGACCACGGCGTGCACCCGCGTCGGCAGCGCCTTGTCGGTCTCGTCGGCGGCCAGCTCGAGCGCGACGTTGTCGTAGTGGCGCTTGATCGCCACCATGATCACGATGAAGGAGCCCATGGCGAGCAGCGTCAGCCAGGCGCCGCTGAGGAACTTGGTCACCAGCACCACGACGAGGACGACCGCGGTCATCACGAAGCCGGTGCCGTTGATCAGCCGGGCGCGCATCATCCGCCGCCGCTCGCGGGCGTCCGGCTCGGACGCCAGGTGGCGGGTCCAGTGCTTCACCATGCCGAGCTGGCTGAGCGTGAACGACACGAACACGCCGACGATGTAGAGCTGGATGAGCTTGGTGACCTCCGCCTCGAAGGCGACGATCAGCGCCACCGACATCCCGGTGAGGATCATGATGCCGTTGCTGTAGGCGAGCCGGTCGCCGCGCGCCGCGAGCTGGCGCGGGAGGAAGCCGTCGCGGGCCAGGATCGAGCCCAGCACCGGGAACCCGTTGAAGGCGGTGTTGGAGGCCAGCACCAGGATCACGCCCGTGGCGACCACCACGAGGTAGAAGCCGACCGGGAAGTTGTCGAAGACCCCGTCGGCGATCTGGGCGATGAGCGTGTCCTGGTGGTAGTCGGCCCCCACCGGCGTCCCGTCGGGGCCGACGAGACGGTCGAGGTCGTGGGGGTCGACGTACTTGACGTCCATCGCGTTGGCCAGCGAGACGACGCTCAGCATCAGCGTGATGGCGATCATGCCCAGCAGCAGCAGGGTGGTCGCCGCGTTGCGGCTCTTCGGCCGCTGGAACGCCGGCACCCCGTTGGAGATGGCCTCGACGCCGGTGAGGGCGGCGCAGCCGGAGGAGAAGGCGCGCGCGACGAGGAAGACCAGGGCGATCGTGGTGAGCGTGCCCTCGTAGCTCTCGGCGGGGAGGATCTCGAGCTGCGCGCTCTCCGCGTCGGGAAGGTCGCCGCCCAGGTAGCGGGCCGCGCCCCACAGGCACATCCCGCCGAGCGCGATCAGGAAGGCGTAGGCCGGCACGGCGAAGGACGTCCCCGACTCCCGCACGCCGCGGAGGTTCATCAGCGCCAGCAGCACCACTAGGCCGACCGCGACCAGGACCCGGTGGTCGGCGACGAAGTCCACCGCCGAGGCGGCGTACTGGGCGGCCGACGACAGCGACACCGCGACGACCAGGACGTAGTCGACGATCAGCGCGCTGCCGACCGTCACGCCGGCCTTCGGGCCGAGGTTGACGGTCGCGATCTCGTAGTCACCGCCCCCGGAGGGATAGGCGTGGACGTTCTGCCGGTACGACGCCACCACGATCAGCATCACCAGCGCGACGGCGAGCGCGACCCAGATCGACAGCGAGTAGAGGGCGACGCCCGCGAGGGCGAGGATGATGAAGATCTCGTCGGGCGCGTAGGCGACCGAGGAGAGGGCGTCGCTGGCGAAGACGGGGAAGGCGATCCGCTTGGGAAGCAGCGTCTCGCCGAGCTGCGCGCTTCGAAGCTTGCGGCCCAGCAGGATGCGCTTCGAGACGTCGCCCACTCCCACGAGCGGCAAGGCTAGTGCACGCCTGGGGCACGCTACGGTGAACCCGTGCACGTCGTGATCATGGGATGCGGCCGCGTGGGCTCGACCCTGGCGCGCAGTCTGGAGGACCGCAACCACACCGTCTCGGTCATCGACAGCGAGCCCGACGCGTTCCGGCGCCTCGGCCCCGGCTTCAACGGCGACAAGGTGCCCGGGATCGGCTTCGACCAGGAGGTGCTGGAGAAGGCCGGGATCCGGCGTGCCGACGCGTTCGCCGCGGTCTCCAGCGGCGACAACTCCAACATCATCGCCGCGCGCGTCGCACGCGAGACGTTCGGCATCCAGCAGGTCGTCGCCCGCATCTACGACCCGGGCCGGGCCGAGGTCTACCAGCGGCTGGGCATCACCACGGTCGCCACCGTCCGCTGGACCGCCGACCAGGTGCTGCGCCGGATCCTGCCCGCCGGCGCCGAGCCGGACTTCCGCGACCCGTCGGGCACCATCCGGGTCGACCACCTGCCGGTCACCGAGGCGTGGGTCGGCTCGAGCGTGGAGCGGCTCCAGGAGCAGGCGCGCTGCCGGGTGGCGTGGATCGACCGGCTCGGCGAGGGCGTGCTGCCGAACCGCGACAGCGTCATCCAGGAGGGCGACATGCTGCACCTGGTGGTCCGCGAGGACACGGCCGAGCTGACCTACGAGGTGTTCGGTCGCGGCCCGGATCACGAGGCCTGAGGAGGGAGGGTGAGATGAGGGTCGCCATCGCCGGTGCCGGCGCCGTCGGTCGCTCGATCGCGCGCGAGCTGATCGAGAACGGTCACGAGGTGCTGCTGATCGACAAGTCCGCCAGCGCCATCCGGCCGGAGCGGGTGCCCGAGGCGGAGTGGCTGCTGGCCGACTCCTGCGAGCTGTCCTCGCTCGAGGAGGCCCGCCTCGACAAGTGCGACGTCGTGATCGCCGCGACGGGGGACGACAAGGCCAACCTGGTGACCGCGCTGCTCGCCAAGACCGAGTTCGGCGTCCCGCGCACGGTCGGCCGGGTCAACCACCCCAACAACGAGTGGCTGTTCACCGAGGCCTGGGGGGTGGACGTCAACGTGTCGACCCCGCGGATCATGTCGGCCCTCGTCGAGGAGGCGGTGACCGTCGGCGACCTGGTGCGGTTGTTCACCTTCCGCCAGGGCAACGCCAACCTGGTGGAGATGACCCTGCCGCTCGACTCCCCCTACGTCGGCAAGGCGTCGGGCCTGATCCCGCTGCCGGAGAACTGCGCCCTGGTGACGATCCTGCGCGACGGCCAGGTCTACGTGCCCGCACCGGAGCAGCCGGTCGAGGCCGGCGACGAGCTGCTCTTCGTCGTCCCCGCCGAGGCCGAGGATGGGCTCGAGCGGCTCCTGGCACCCGCGGCGCACCCGGCGAAGGACTGACCGGACCGCCTCCAGCCCGTCCCGACCGGCCTCAGCCGGGCGACTGGTCCGCGGCGGGCGTCGCCGGCTCCACCCGCTCCAGCGGCGTGGCGTTGCGCGCGAGCAGCCACACCATCGCCGACCACGAGGCGATCCGCAGCGCCCAGCCGAGACCGCTGCGCAGGACCAGGATGAGCACCACCGCGTGGTCGGGGTCGATCGCGTCGCTGTAGCCGAGCAGCCACACCGGCCCCTGCAGCAGCACGCCGATCGCGCCGGGCAGCAGCATCACCCAGGTCAGCCGGGTGCACAGCCGGACCACCTGCTTGTCCCGGTGCCACGCGGTCGCGTCGCCCGTCACGCTGCCCAGCATGAACCCGAGCAGCGGCCAGCCCGCCAGGCAGGACGCGCCCAGCACGATCGTGTAGCCGAGGCTGATCAGGATGCCGGGCAGGAAGAACGCCAGCGCCTGGTCGGTCTCCGAGCCGCCCGAGCTCTCCGCCCACCGGACGAAGACCCAGCCCAGGGCGATCCCGAAGATGGCGTTGAGCACGTACTGGGTGCTGCTGCGCTGCACCAACCGGGCGAGCAGCGCCAGGCCGGCGAACGCGAGGCTGGAGACCAGCGCCCACTGGAGCTCCTTGGTGGTCAGCCAGACCACCGTGAAGACGATGCCGGGGATCGCCGCCTCGAGGATGCCGCGGCGTCCCCCGAGCGAGTCCGACAGCTGGCGCCGGACCAGCGCCTCGACGGTGTCGATGCCGACGTGCGCGGGCACCGGCGTGCCGGGCTCCTCCCGCTCGTCCCGCTCCTGCGGGTCGCCGGTGCTCACAGCAGCTCGTACTTCGGGTTGTAGAGGATCCGCGCGCCGTCGGGCATCCGCCCGATCCGCCCGGCGACCTCCATCGCCCGGCCCGGGTCGATGCCGGCGATCCGCCGGCGCCCGAGCCACACGATCGTCACGGTGCCCGTGCCGTCGTACAGCTCCGCCTCGAGGGCCGGTACGCCGCCGCGCGGGCGGAGGGTCACCGTGCGCAGGCTGCCGCGGAGCCGAACCGGCTCCCGCTCGGGTGCCTCCGCCACGGAGACCACCCCCGCCGTGGTGAAGGTACGGCGCAGGTCGCGGGCCTCCTGGTCGTCAGGGTTCGCCCACCTGCTGATGGTCCGCCGCAGGCGGCTGGTGGTGGTCATCGGCCTCGTCCTCAGGTCGCGGGAACGGCCTTCGGCCGGGCACCCTCGGGCAGCTCCAGGGGCAGCTGCTCCCCCACGGGCATGGCGTGCGCGCCGCGGCGGACCGCGACGTTGGCGATCGCCGCCTCCCACTCCTCCGCGGCCTCCGGCTCGCGCGCGGGCTCGCCGAGCAGCGTCGCCCGGAGCAGCCAGCGGGGACCGTTGATGCCGATCACGCGGGAGGTCTGGGTGCCGACCGCGCCGTCGGCCCGGGTCATCCGGACCTCGCAGACCAGCTCGGTGCCGAACCGGCCCTCGCGCTCGGTGGCGGTGCCGCCCCGGCGGGATGCGTCGGCCGCGATCTGCGGTCGGATCTCGCTCCAGAGATCCCCGTTGCGCGGGGCCGCGAAGGCGCGCAGCTCGAGCGCCCCGGCGTCCGTGGCGAGCAGCACCGCGCGCACCGCACCGGTCTTGTCGTCGACCTGGACCCGCAGCTCCTTGTCGGCGGTCGGTGCGACCAGCAGCGCACCGAGGTCGACCCGCTGGACCTCGTCGTCGGGCAGCTCGTCGATGTCGAAGGGACCCTCGAGGTCGCTCGCGGCCTCCGTCCCGGCGTCGTCCCCCGGCTCGTCGGCGGTCGTCGTCGGCTGGTCAGCCTCGGCGCCCTGCGTCGCCTTGCGCCGCAACCTCACTGTGTCCTCCTCGTCAGTCCGTGCGTCGAGCGTCCGAGCGCTTCTCCCTCACGCACCGAACCCTCCTGTGGAACCGTAGCCGCCGCTCCCACGGACGCTGTCCGGAAGGGCGTCCACCGCCACGAACCTCGCGCGCTCGAACCGCTGGACCACCAGCTGGGCGATCCGGTCGCCTCGACGCAGCACGATCGGCTCGGCCGGGTCGTGGTTGATCAGCAGCACCTTGATCTCTCCACGGTAGCCCGCGTCCACGGTGCCCGGCGTGTTGACGATCGACAGCCCGTGCCGGGCCGCCAGGCCGGAGCGGGGGTGGACGAGCGCGACGTAGCCGTCGGGCAGGGCGATCGCGATGCCGGTCGGGACCAGCGCGCGCTCACCGGGCGCCAGGGTGACGTCGACCGTCGTCACCAGGTCGGCGCCCGCGTCGCCGGGATGCGCGTAGGCAGGCAGCGGGAGGTCGGGGTCCAGCAGGGAGACCGCGATCTCCACGTCGTGGGCGAGGTCATCGGCGTGGGGCACGGGGAGGACCCTAACGACTGCGCCGCGGCGGGTGGATGGGATCATCCTCGGCGTGACCGACGGCGCCGGCGAGGCCTACCACGAACGGCTGAAGGTGCCGTTGCGGTGGTGGGCCCAGGGCACCATGGCCGTGGCCGCGCTGTGGCTGAGCGTGGTCGTCGCCCTGCCCGGTCCGGTCGCGTGGGCGATCACCGGTGGCGCGATGGGGCTGCTGGCCCTGTGCCTGTTCGCCTACGGCGACGCCCGGGTGGCCGTCGCGGACGGCTGGTTCCGGGCCGGCCGCGCGCGGATCCAGGCGTCGTACGTCGGCGCCGTGGCGGCGCTCGACGCGGAGGAGACGCGGCGGGTCGCCGGCCCGGAGGCCGACGCGCGGGCCTACCTGCTCCTGCGGCCCTACCTCAAGCGTGCGGTGAGGGTCGAGATCGCCGACCCGGCCGACCCCACGCCGTACTGGCTGGTGAGCTCGCGGCACCCCGAGGCACTGGCCCGGGCCCTCGACGCGGCCCGGAGCGGGTCCTGATCGACCAGTAGGCTCGGGGCATGGCAAAGGACAGCTCCAAGTTCTGGTCGGTGTTCTCCCTCGCGGCGGCGCTCGGCGCGGCCGCGCTCGCCAAGAAGGGCATCGACGGCGGCTGGAAGGTCGCCACCGGCAAGGAGCCGCCCGAGAACCCCGCCGACCCCGACGTCGACGTGTGGGAGGCGGTGGCGTGGGCCGCCGTCAGCGGCACCTTCATCGGCCTGGCCAAGATGCTGGCCCAGCGCCGCGCGGCCAGCTACTACCTGCGGTCCACGGGTCACCTGCCGCCGCCGCTGCGCAAGAAGAACGCCTGACGGACGGACCGGCACGCCGCGCGCGGATCAAGCACGCGGCAGCGCGGCGAGAGGCACCTCCCGGGCAGCTTGCTGCCCTCCCCCCGGTGCCGAAGACGCGCTCGCGCGGATCAAGCACGCGCGGCAGCGCGGCGAGAGGCACCTCCCGGGCAGCTTGCTGCCCTCCACCCGGTGCCGAAGACGCGCTCGCGCGAATCAAGCACGCGCGGCAGCGCGGCGAGAGGCACCTCCCGGGCAGCTTGCTGCCCTCCCCCCGGTGCCGCAGACGCGCTCGCGCGAATCAAGCACAGTCGAAGCAGATCATCTTCTTCTCGTCGGCCAGCTGGCTGCGGTGGTGGACCAGGAAGCAGCTCATGCAGGTGAACTCGTCCTCCTGCTTGGGCTTCACCTCGACGGCGAGCTCCTCGTGGGAGAGGTCGGCGCCGGGGAGCTCGAAGGACTCGGCGGCCTCCGCCTCGTCCTCGTCGACCTTGCCGGAGTTCTTGTCGTGGCGGCGCGCCTTGAGCTCTTCGATGCTCTCCTCGGACTGCTCGTCCTCGTTCTTGCGCGGTGCGTCGTAATCGGTCGCCATGACGTCTGCTCTCTCCCCTCGGCTGGCCGGCCCCAGGCACGGGATGGCCTGGTACGGCGCGGCAGATTGTGCACCATCGGTGTCGTCGCGCGACACCCGGGTGGATGCGCGAGTCGCCAGAACAGAAGGTGACGCCGCCCTATTCCCGCAGGAATCCAGCGAATCGTACGGCCTCGAGCAGCTCGTCGAACCCGTGGTCTGGACCGCAGACGATCGCCTCGGTGCCGGCCGCGCCGACGGTGACCAGGGTCCGGGCGCCCGCGAGCCGGGCGATCAGCGCGCCGGCGGCGTGGTCCCAGAGGTGGACCCCCTCCTCGACGTAGCCGTCGAGCGCGCCCTCCGCCACCCGGCACAGGTCGAGGGCGCAGGAGCCGGTGCGCCGGATGTCGCGCACCTCGGGCAGCAGCCGCGCGGCCGCTGCGGCCTGCACGGTGCGGACCTCGCGGGTGTAGTTGAACCCGGTGGCGACCAGCCGCCGGGCCAGCGGCGCAGGAGGACGTACGGCGACCGGCCGGCCGTCGCGGGTCGCCACTCCCCCGGCGGGGCCGGCCGCCGGGTCGAGGTGGCCGGCGTACACGACGTCCTTGGCGACGTCGACCACCACGCCCGCGACCACGTCGCCGTCGACCTCGGCGGCGACCGAGACGGCGTACTCGGGGATGCCGTAGAGGAAGTTCACGGTGCCGTCGATGGGGTCGACGATCCAGCGGACGCCGGAGCTGCCGGCCACGTCGTCGCCCTCCTCGCCGAGGAGGGCGTCGTGCGGTCGCGCCGCGAGGATCCGCTCGCGCACCAGCTCCTCGGTGGCCCGGTCGGCCGCGGTGACGACGTCGACCTCGCTGGACTTGGTCGCCGCGACGCTGACCTCGCGGGCGGCGTGCTGCCGCACGAGGGTCGCGGCCTCGGTGGCGACGGCCCTCGCCAGCCCGGCCAGCCCGGCCGGCGTGGGAGCGGTCACCGGGCGACGGTCCGGCCGCCGAGGCAGCAGCCGGCGGGGCAGCAGTCGTGCACCGGTCCGAGCGAGCCCAGCGCGGGCCGGTCGACGGTCTCCCCCCGCTCGGTGGCGGCGCGCTCGAGGACCAGCTCGCGGATCGCCGCGACGAACCGGGGATGGGTGCCGCTGCTCGCCGACCGCACGGCCGGGAGGCCGAGCCGCTCGGCGGTGGCGAGGGCCTCGGTGTCGAGGTCGTAGACGACCTCCATGTGGTCGGAGACGAACCCGACCGGGACGAGCACGACCGCCGCGGCCCCCTCGGCGGCCAGCTCCTCGAGCCGGTCGTTGACGTCGGGCTCCAGCCAGGGCGTCTGCGGCGAGCCGGACCGCGAGCAGAAGACCAGCTCGTGGGCGCGGTCGACCCCGCTGCTCTCGGCGACCTGCGCGGCGACCACGTCGGCGACGTCGCGGTGCTGCGCGAGGTAGGCCCCGCCGTCGGGACCGCTGTCGTCGTTCATCGCGTCGGGGATCGAGTGGGTGACGAAGACCAGCCGGGCGAGGTGGCGGAGGTCCTCGGGCAGGTCGGCGAGCGCGTCGAGGACGCCGTCGACGACCGACGCCACGAAGCCGGGATGGTTGTAGTAGGGCCGGATCTTGTCCAGCCGCGGGGCGACCAGCCCGTCGGGCACCGCCTCGGCGGCGGCCTCCAGGTTGCCGAGGTACTGCCGGCAGCTCGACCAGGAGGAGTACGCCGACGTGGCGAGGCACACCGCTCGCCGTACCCCGTCGGCAGCCATCCGGGCGACGGTGTCGGTCAGGTAGGGGTCCCAGTTGCGGTTGCCCCAGTAGACCGGCAGGTCCACGCCGTTGGCGGCGAAGTCGGCCTCGATCGCGGCGATCAGCGCGCGGTTCTGGTCGTTGATCGGCGAGCGGCCGCCGAACAGGAAGTAGTGCTCCCCGACCTGCTCGAGCCGCTCGCGGGGGATGCCGCGTCCGCGGGTGACGTTCTCGAGGAAGGGCACGACGTCCTCGGGCTTCTCGGGCCCCCCGAACGAGACGAGGAGGAGGGCGTCGTACGGGTCCGTGGTGGGCAGCTGCCCTTGATTCGGCACTCGCCCATCGTAGGGAGGAAGATCCAGTCGCCATGCTCGCGTCCTACCGCCACATCTTCTCCCGCCCGACCGCCCTGTTCAGCGCGACGGGCCTGGTGGCGCGGTTGCCCATTTCGATGGTGGGTCTCGGCATCGTGCTGCTCGCCGAGCACGAGTCCGGCTCCTACGGCTTCGCCGGCTCCGTCTCGGCCGTCACGCTGATCGCCAACGCGCTCTTCGCCGTCGTGCAGGGCCGCCTCATCGACCGGCTGGGTCAGGGCCGGGTGCTGCCCGTCGTGATCAGCGTGTGGGGCATCGGGCTCGCCGGGACGATGGCGTCGCTGTCGTGGGACTGGCCGACCTGGTCGACGTACCTCCTCGCCGCGGTCACCGGCGCCTCCCTCCCGTCGGTCGGCACCTGCGTGCGGGCGCGGTGGGCGCACCGGCTCATCGACCACCCGGAGCGGCTGCACACCGCCTTCTCGTTCGAGGCGGTCGCCGACGAGGCGGTCTTCCTCATCGGTCCGATCGCGGTGACCATGCTCGCCACCGCCGTGCACCCGCTCGCCGGGCTCGGCACGGCCCTGCTCGCCGGCGTCGTCGGGACGTTCGCGTTCGCCGCCCAGCGCGGCACCGAGCCGCCGGCGCATCCGCCCGTCCGCACGCCCGGTGAGCGGCAGCCGATGCCGTGGGCGGCGATCGGTCCGCTCACCCTCGCCTCGGCGGCGCTCGGCGTGCTGTTCGGCGCCGCCGAGGTCGTCACCGTGGCATTCGCCGAGGAGCAGGGGCGCAAGTCCGCCGCGGGGTTCCTGCTGGCGATCTGGGCGCTCGGCAGCCTCCTCGCCGGCGTCGTCTCCGGCGCGATCACCTGGAAGCGGGGTCCCGCGGTCCGGCTGCGCTGGGGCGCCCTCGGGATGGCGCTGGCCATGCTGCCGCTGCCCTTCGTCCCCTCGCTGCCCGTGATGGGCGTGGTGCTGCTCGTCGGCGGACTGGCCATCTCGCCGACCCTGATCGCAGCGATGTCGCTCGCCGAGCAGGTGCTGCCGCCGGCGCGGCTGACCGAGGGCATGGCGTTCATCCAGACCGGGCTGGCGGCCGGCCTCGCGCCCGGAGCCGCGGTCGCCGGCGTCGTCATCGACGAGGCCGGCGCGTCGCCGGCCTACGTGGTGTGCGCGGTCGGCGGGCTGATCACCCTGGTCGGTGCCCTGCTGACCCGGGTGCCGACTACGGTGCGGTCCCATGAGCCGTCGGTCGGGACCTCCGGGGAGCACGTGGCATAACTGGTCGGGCCTGGAGTCCGCCTCCGGGCTGCGCCCGGTCTCCCCTGCCGGCGCCGAGGAGGTCGCGGACGCGGTCGTCGCCGCCCGGGCGGCCGGCGAGACGGTCAAGGCGGCGGGCACCGGCCACAGCTTCACCGCGATCGCGCAGCCCCGGCACGTGCACCTGCTGCCCGACCGGATGCGCGGCATCGTCGCCGTCGACCGGGAGGCGATGACCGTGACCGCCCTCGCCGGCACCCAGCTGAAGGCGTTCAACGCCGCGCTCGAGGGGCTCGGGCTCAGCCTGCACAACATGGGCGACATCGCCGAGCAGACCCTCGCCGGGGCGATCTCCACCGGCACCCACGGCACCGGCGGCCGGACGGCCGGGCTGGCGGCGCAGGTCGTGGCGCTGGAGCTGGTGACCGGCACCGGCGAGGTGCTCCGTGCCTCGGCGACGGAGAACCCCGACGTGCTCGAGCTCGCCCGGGTGGGGCTGGGCGCGCTGGGGGTGCTGGTCACCGTCACCTTCGCCGTGGAGCCGCTGTTCCTGCTCCGCGCCGAGGAGCGCCCGATGGCCTGGGACGCGGCCCTCGGCTCCTTCGACGAGCTGGCGGCGTCGTACGACCACGTGGACATGTACTGGTTCCCGCACTCCGACCGGGTCCTGACCAAGCGCAACCAGCGGGCGGGCACCGACCTCGCGGCCGCCGACCCGCTGCCGCGCTGGCGTGCGCGGCTGGACGACGACCTGCTCTCCAACAAGGTCTTCGGCGCGCAGACCGCGGCGCTCAACCTGGCGCCGCCGGCGGTCCCCGCGGCCAACCGGGTCGCGTCGCGGCTGCTCGGACCGCGCACCTACACCGACGTCGCGCACCGCGTGTTCACCACCGAGCGGGCCGTGGTCTTCCGGGAGATGGAGTACGCCGTGCCCCGGGAGGCCGGGCTCTCGGCGCTGCGGGAGTGCCGGGCCGCGCTGGAACGGTCGGGCCTCCGGGTCTCGTTCCCGGTGGAGATCCGGGTGGCGCCGGCGGACGACGTGCCGCTGTCGACCGCGAGCGGTCGCGACTCCCTCTACCTCGCCTTCCACACCCACCGCCGGGCCGACCACACCGCCTACTTCGCCCTGATGGAGGCGATCGTGCGCGACCACGACGGCCGTCCCCACTGGGGCAAGCTGCACAGCCTCGATGCGGACGACCTCGCCGCCCGCTACCCCCGGTTTCCCGACTTCGTCGCCCTCCGCGACCGGCTCGACCCCGACCGCGTCTTCACCAACCCCTACCTCACCCGCGTCCTCGGCCCCTGAGCCGATCCGGGCGGTCAGCCGCCGCTGCGCCAGCCACCGGTGAGGCCGTCGTGGCCGTGGGCGGCCATCAGGGAGAGGCCACCGTCGACGACGTACGACGACCCGGTGACGTACGACGCCCGCGGGGAGACCAGGAAGCCGATGACCGAGGCGACCTCGTTGACGTGTCCGGGCCGGCCGGTCGGGTTGCCCGGCCGCTCCTCGTGAAAGGCCTGGGCCTCGTCCTGGCCGGTCATCGGCGTGGAGATCTCGCCGGGTGCGACGGCGTTGACGGTGATGCCGTGCTCGGCGAGCTCGAGGGCGAGCACCTTCGTCAGCATGCCGAGCCCCGCCTTCGCGCTGCAGTACGCGGCCGCCCCGTAGCGCGGGAGGTGCTCGTGGACGCTGGTGATGTTGACGATCCGGCCGCCGTGGCCGGCGGCGGCCATGATCCGCGCGGCGCGCTGGGCGCACAGGAACGGGCCGTCGAGATCGGTGGCGAGCACCTCGCGCCAGGACTCGAACGACAGGTCGAGCGCCTGGTCGCTGTGGCCGGTGCCGGCGACGTTGACCAGCACGCCGAGGCCGCCGAGCTGGTCGGCAAGCCGGTCGACGACGTCCCCGGCGTCGGGCCGCGAGGCGTCGAAGGCCTCCACGAACGCCCGCTGCCCGCGTTCCTCCACCGCGGCGACCGTGTCGCGCAGGCCCGCCACGTCGCGGTGGCAGGTGAGGCCGACGTCGAACCCCTCGGTCGCGAGGAGCTCGGCGGTGGCCTTGCCGATGCCCGAGTCGCTGCCGGTG
Organism: Nocardioides proteolyticus; assembly: GCF_051280635.3. Lineage (NCBI taxonomy): Bacteria > Bacillati > Actinomycetota > Actinomycetes > Propionibacteriales > Nocardioidaceae > Nocardioides > Nocardioides proteolyticus. Next base: position 108,747 of record NZ_JBNBPO030000005.1, read on the forward strand.
ACGATCGCCTTGCGCGGGAGGTTGTCGCTCATGCCGGGTCGGTACCCCCGCCCCAGCGCCCGGATACGGAACGTGGGCGGACCGGCGAAGGCACCACAATCGGCGCCATGACCAGGAAGCGCGACTGCCCCTGCGGCACCGGCCGGCGGTACGACGCCTGCTGCCGCCCCTTCCACGCCGACGCCGCCGCGCCGGTGACCGCCGAGGAGCTGATGCGGTCGCGGTACGCCGCGTTCGTGGTGGGCGACGCGTCGTACCTGCTGCGGACCTGGCACCCGGCGACGCGGCCGGAGTCGCTGGAGCTCGACGACCGGGTGCAGTGGACCGGGCTGCGGGTTCTCGCCACCGAGGCGGGTGGCCCGGACGACCAGCGTGGCGTCGTGGAGTTCCGGGCCGAGCACGTCGTCGACGGGCGGCCCGCGACCCTGCACGAGGTGAGCCGGTTCCGGCGGCAGGACGGCGCGTGGCGCTACGTCCGCGGCCGGGCGACCTGGTCGTGACGGCTCGGCCGCACCGGGAGAAATGTCGACACGTCGCCACACGCCGGGCGCGCAACCCGATCCGGCGCGCTCCGCGGCGTAGGCTCGGCGCCACCGGAGCAGCACCCACGCAGGACCGAGGACGGAAACGATGGCGGACAAGGCGGAGCAGGCCGCGCTCAGCCTCGCCGGTCTCACGAGCGACCGCCGCCTGCTCCTGGTCGACGACCAGGGCACCGAGTTCACCCTCGCCATCACGCCCGACCTCCGCAATGCCGTGCGCGGCGACGCTCCGCGTCGATTGGAGACCCAGATGACCAGCAGCATCCGTCCCCGCGAGATCCAGACCCGCATCCGTGCCGGCGAGTCCGCCGAGGCGGTCGCCGCCGCGGCGGGCACCACGGTCGACGCGATCATGCCCTACGTCGCGCCGGTGCTGGCCGAGCGCGAGCACGTCGCCGCCCGCGCCCAGAAGGCCTCGTTGCGCCGGCAGCCCGGCGACGCCGCGAGCCCGTCACCCGCCCACACCCAGAGCCGCGCGCTCGGCGACGCGGTGGCCGCCCGGCTGCGCGGCGTCGGCGCCGACCCCGCCGAGGTGACCTGGGACGCCTACCGGCGCGAGACGGGCCGGTGGGTGCTGTCGGCCGCCTACGAGACGGGTGAGCGCTCGGGCACCGCGCGGTTCACCTACGACGCGCCCGGCAACTACGCGCTGTCCGACAACGACGACGCCCGCTGGCTGGTCGGCGACCTCGTCGTGCCCGACCCCGCGCCGGCCCGCGACGACCTCCAGCAGGTGCGCGAGCGGCGGCTCGCCGCGGTGCCGGCCGACGAGCTGCCCCTGGGCGACGACGCCCTCGACCTCGTGGGCGCCGACGTCCCGGAGGTCCTGGACGTGCCCGAGCTGGAGTACGACGAGCCGATCCGCGCGACCGCCGACCAGCCGCCCACCCCCGACCCTGCGCGCGCCGACGCCGACGAGCCCGCGCGCCACCGTCGCCCCGTGCAGAAGAAGCGCGGTCGCGCCTCGGTGCCGAGCTGGGACGAGATCATGTTCGGCGGCTCTGACCAGTAGCCCGGGTTCGGGCGTAGCCTGCGGCCATGGCCTACTTCGTGACCGGCGCCACAGGCTTCATCGGGCGTCACCTCGTTGCCGAGCTCGTCGACCACCGCGAGGGTCCGGTGTTCGTGCTGGTGCGGGAGTCGTCGCTCCCGCGCATGGAGGCGCTGATCCGCGGGTGGGGCTCCACCCGCGTGCAGCCCGTCGTCGGCGACCTGGCGGCGCCCGGGCTCGGGGTCGACCCGGCGTGGGTCGAGGAGCACGCCGGATCCGTCGACCACTTCTTCCACCTCGCCGCGATCTACGACATGACCGCCGACGACGCGACCAACGAGGAGCTGAACGTCGGCGGCACCCGCCATGCGCTGGCCTTGGCCGAGAGCCTCCGGGTGGGCTGCTTCCACCAGGTCTCGTCGGTCGCCGCGGCCGGCGACCACGCCGGACCGTTCGACGAGTCGATGTTCGACGAGGGCCAGCCGCTCCCGTCGCCGTACCACCGGACGAAGCACGAGTCGGAGCGGATCGTCCGCGACGAGGCCACGGTGCCGTGGCGCGTCTACCGGCCCGCCATCGTGGTGGGGCACTCCGAGACGGGCGCGATGGACAAGATCGACGGGCCCTACTACTTCTTCCCGCTGATCAAGCGGCTGCGCGACTCGCTGCCCTCCTGGCTGCCGCTGATGGGAGTGGACCTCGGTGACACCAACCTGGTGCCGGTCGACTACGTCGCCAAGGCGATGGACCACCTCGCCCATCTCCCCGACCGTGACGGCGAGGCCTTCCACCTGGTGAACCCCGAGCCGCAGCCGGTGGTCGACATGATCAACGCGTTCTGCGCCGCCGCGGGCGCGCCGCGGTTCGCGACGCCGGTCGACCGCGGCGTCACCACCGCGGGGCCGCTGGGGCTGATCCCCGGGCCGCTGCGTCCCTCCCGCATCGTCAACGCCGTGGTGCGCTCGGCGCCGGCCCAGCTGGTGCTCGACCAGACCGTCGGCCGGCTGGGCATCCCGGCCGAGGTGCTCGCGCACACCTCGTTCGCGTCGGTCTTCGACTCCCGGCGCACCGAGAAGGCGCTCACCGGGTCGGGCATCGCCGTGCCGCCGCTGGAGACCTACGCCCGGGCGCTCTGGTCCTACTGGGAGGAGAACCTCGACGACTCCACGGCCCGCGACAGCAAGGCCCGCGCCGCGCTGACGGGGAAGTACGTCGTGATCACCGGCGCGTCCTCCGGCATCGGCAAGGTGACGGCGCTGAAGGTCGCCCAGGCCGGCGGCATCCCGGTGCTGGTGGCGCGGGGCAAGGAGAAGCTGGAGGAGACGCGCGCGACGATCGAGATGCGCGGCGGGCAGGCTCACGTCTTCGCCTGCGACCTGTCCGACCTCGAGGCCATCGACGACCTGTGCGAGCAGCTGGTGGCCGACCTGCCGAGCGTCGACTTCGTGGTCAACAACGCCGGCCGCTCGATCCGCCGCTCGCTGAAGCTCTCGCAGGACCGCTTCCACGACTTCGAGCGGACGATGCAGCTCAACTACTTCGGCGCCATCCGGCTGGTGATGGGCCTGATGCCGCAGCTCCACCGGCAGCGGTCGGGCCACGTCGTCAACATCTCCTCGATCGGGGTGCAGACCAACCCGCCCCGCTTCTCGGCCTACGTCGCCTCGAAGGCGGCCCTGGACGCGTGGAGCAACGTGGTCGCCTCGGAGGTGGTCGGCCACGGGATCACCTTCACCAACGTGCACATGCCGCTGGTGCGGACGCCGATGATCGCCCCGACGAAGATCTACGACAAGTTCCCCACCATCTCCCCCGCCCAGGCGGCCGACGTGGTGATCCGGGCGATGGTCGACAAGCCGCACGAGATCAACACCACCCTCGGCACCGCGGGCGCGCTGGCCCACACGGTCGCGCCGAAGGCCGCCTTCCGGGTGCTGAACCTGGCCTACCAGGTGTTCCCCGACTCCGCCGCCGCCAAGGGCCAGAAGCCGACCTCGGGTGCGGCGGCCGCCGCTGCCGAGGCGCCGGCGCCGAGTCACCGCGAGACCGAGCAGATGCTGATGGCGCAGCTCTTCAGGGGCGTCCACTGGTAGGCGCATCCCCCACCTCGACCGGGCGCGACGGGTCGGCGACCCACTCGCTCCAGCTGCCGGGGTAGAGGGCGGCGCGGACCCCGAGCAGCTCGAGGGCGAGCACGTCGTGGGCGGCGGTGACGCCGGAGCCGCAGTAGACCGCGACGTCCACCCCCGGCGCGGCCCCGACCTCCTCGTAGTACGGCGCGAGCCGGGCCGGCGGCCGGAACCGCCCGTGCATGTCGACGTTGCGGGCGGTGGGCACGTTGACCGCGCCGGGGATGTGTCCCGCGACCGGGTCGATCGGCTCGACCTCCCCGCGGTAGCGCTCCGGGGCCCGGGCGTCGATCAGCACGGTGCTGCCGAGCACCGACCCGGCGTCGACGACCGGCAGGTGCCCCGGGTCCGCACGGAAGGTGCCCGGCTCCGCCGAACCGCCGGGGTGGGCCGGGCCGGTCTCCACCGCCAGGCCCGCCGCCACCCACGCCGCCCAGCCGCCGTCGAGCACCCGCACGTCGCGATGACCGTGGAACCGCAGCAGCCACCAGCAGCGGGCGGCGGCATGACCGGCCCAGCCGTCGTACACGACCACCGGGCGGTCGAGGTGGACGCCCGCGCAACGCATGCCCGCCTCGAAGACGTCGGGCTCCGGCAGCGGGTGCCGGCCCCGCTCGCCCGCCGGTGCCGCGAGGTCCGTGTCGAGGTCGACGTACGACGCCCCGGGGATGTGCCCCGCGGCGAACTCCTCGGCGCCCGGCGGCCCGCCCTGTCGGTACCGCACGTCCAGCAGCGTGACCCCCGGGAGGGAGTCCGCGAGCTCGGGGACGTCGATCAGCGGCGAGGTCACTGGTCGGCCCCGAGCTCCTTGAACCACGACTCGATGACATAGGTGGTGGTCCAGCCCATCGACCGGTACAGCTCGTCGGCCCCGGTGGGGCTGTCGGCGTCGACCTCGAGGCCGACCCGGTCACGGCCGCGCTCCGCCGCGTCGGCGATCACGGTGTGCAGGAGGGCCTTCGCCACGCCACGCCCTCGCGCGTGCCGGTGCACTCCGATGTAGTCGATGTAGCTGCCCTCCTTGCCGTCGGCGTTGGCCGAGAGCACCGAGCTCACCACCGTGCCGGCCGCGAGCGGACGGTCCTCGCCCTCGACGAACGCGAGCCACCAGTGGTCCCAGCGGTGGCCGGGGTCCTCGCGCAGCCGCTGGACGAACTCGGGGAAGCTCTCGCGGTAGGAGTTGAAGTGGTCCTCGAACGAGGACTCGAGGATCTCGTGGACCAGGTGCAGGTCGGCGGCGACCGGCAGGCCGTTGTCGTGCGCCGCGACCCGGCGCACCGTGACGCCCTCCCGCGGCGGCGGGAGCGAGGTCGCCTCCTCCGGCCGCACCGGGCGGACCATCTGCGGCCAGCTGCGACGCATGTCGTAGCCGGCGGCGGCGAGCCAGCCACGCTGCACCTCGTCGTCGGCGAACGGGCTGGCGTCGAGCCGGGTGCCGCTGATGTTGCGCATCCGGCAGATGTCCCAGGCCCGGTCCTCGGCCCAGGCGTACATCCGGGCGGCGACCAGGTCCTGGTCGGCCACCGTCCGGTCGAGGTAGAGGAACACCATGGTGCGCCCGGCCGCACGGTCGTGGACCACGCACCACGCCCGGGGGACCCCGTCGGGGTCGACGGCGACGAGGTGACGGCGGGTCCAGGAGGCCGTCCCGACGAGCTCGGACTCGATCGTCTCCCGGTCGACCGAGGAGCCGGTGAACGGCTGCCGGTCCGCGCTGCGGAGGGCCACCAGCGCGTCGAGGTCGCCGAGGTCGGGGGGCCGGGTGGTCCATCCCGGCGGAAGGCCCTCGACCGGCTCCTGGTGCCCTGGGGGTGCGTCGTTCTGTGTCCGTTGCTCTGCAGAGGTCACCGGTCCATCCTGCCGCACCCCGCGCTGTGGACGACCGGGGCGGGTGCGACGCGGATCGGGCACGCTCGGGACATGCCTCCAGCCCCCGGGATCCGCGAGCCGGTGCCGCACGCGCTCCAGCGGGTGCTGCGCGCGGCGGTGCAGGAGCACGTCACCCGGGAGCGTCGCCGCGTCCATCCGCCGGTGCTGCACGTGGGCGTGCCCGGGCGCGCCGCCCGGCGTTTCGAGGTGCGTCCGGAGGACCGGCTCGACCATGCCCTGCGGGTGGAGGTCGTGCAGGCGATGTGCCGTCGCAGCCTGGCCCGCGAGCGGGTGCCGCTGGTGTGGCTGACCCGCGAGGCCGAGGGTCACGACGTGGAGGACCTCGCCTGGGCCGCGGCCACGGCTGCGGCCGGCGGCGAGCTGGGCGTCAGCCTCGACCTCGTCGTGGTGACGCGGAGCTCCTGGCGCGACCCACGCACCGGCGTCGGCCGTCAGTGGCGTCGGATCCGGCCGTCGCCGCCGCCCTCCTGACCGCGGTCGCCCGGCCGGCCGACGGAGGTCACCAGGTGTGGACCGGCCGGTTGGCCGCCATGTTGGCGCGGTAGTCGTTCAGGACCTCGCGCAGCGCGTCGTAGCGCTCCTCGGCCTGGCTCTCCCGCACCCGGCGGACGAACCACGCCGCGCCGTTGGTGGCCCCGAGGCAGCGCTGCTCGATGAGGGCGAGGTGCCGGTGGGCCTCCTCGGCGCCGACGCCCCACGCGACCAGCCCGTCGTGGGCCAGGGGCAGCAGGCGGCGCAGCACCAGCTCGGTGGCACGCACTCGGCCGACGCCCGGCCAGTAGACCTCGGCGTCGATGCCGTGCCGGGCGGCGTTGCGGAAGTTCTCCTCGGCCGCGCTGAACGACATCTGCGACCACAGCGGCCGCTCGCTGTCGGCGAGCGCACGCACCAGACCGAAGTAGAAGGCGGCGTTGGCGACGGTGTCGGCGACCGTCGGGCCGGCGGCGAGGATGCGGTTCTCCACCCGCAGGTGCGGCAGCCCGTCGCTGATGTCGTAGACCGGCCGGTTCCACCGGTAGATGGTGCCGTTGTGCAGCCGCAGCTCCTGCAGGTTGGGCGTGCCCCCCGCCTCGAGCACGGTGAGGGGGTCCTCCTCGTCGATGACCGGCAGCAGGGCGGGGAAGTAGCGGACGTTCTCCTCGAAGAGGTCGAAGACCGAGGTGATCCACCGCTCGCCGAACCACACCCGGGGGCGGACGCCCTGTGCCCGCAGCTCCTCGCTCCGCGTGTCGGTGGACTGCTCGAACAGCGGGATCCGGGTCTCGGCCCACAGCTCCTTGCCCAGGAGGTACGGCGAGTTCGCCGCCACGGCGAGCTGCACGCCGGCGATGGCCTGGGAGGCGTTCCAGAACGACGCGAACCGCTCCGGGCTGACCTGCACGTGGAACTGCGTGCTGGTGCACGCCGCCTCCGGCACGATCGTGTCGACCGTGGTGCGCAGGCGCTCGGTCCCGTGGATGTCGATGTGGATGTCCTCGCCGCGAGCCCGGAGGATCTGGTCGCTCAGCAGCGAGTAGCGCGGGTTGCCGCTGATCACGTCGGCGGCCAGGTGCTCCGGCGTCAGGGTCGGCAGGATGCCGATCATCACCAGGTGCGCGCCCAGGGCCGCGGACCGTCGCTCCGCCTCGTTGAGGCTCTCGCGCAGGTGCTTCTCGAACGCGTCGAGCCCGCCTTCGGCCAGCGGCCCCGGGGGCACGTTCATCTCGACGTTGAACTGACCCAGCTCGGTCTGGAAGTCAGGGTCGGCGATCGCCGCCAGCACCTCCTCGTTGCGCAGGGCCGGGTCACCGGCGTCGTCCACGAGGTTGAGCTCGACCTCGAGCCCGGTCCACGGGTCGTCGGTGTCGAACGCCGACTCCCGAAGCATCCGCTCGAACACGTCGAGGCAGCGGCGGACCTTCTGCCGGTAGCGCGTGCGGTCCGCCGGGACGAACTCCTGCTCGGCGACGTCATCACCCATGACCTGACACTAGCCAGCGGCGGCGATCACAACCCTGCCGACCAGTCGAAGCGGCCCCACCGGTCGGGCGGCACCGCGTGCTGCAGGAGGGTGGCCAGCGACCGCGCCAGGGCGTGCTCGGGGTCGGACCGCCGGCACCGGTCGACCGCGGCCCAGGCGAGCGCGCCGTCACCGGCCTGCCAGGCGGACCAGCCGAGCAGTCCGGCCGGGGCGGCGACCAGGGCCTCGGGCGTGCGCCGGACCACGTCCGCCCAGAACCGGACGTGCCCCTCGGCGTTGCCAGCACCGACCAGCGACAGCGCGGCATCGCGGACCTTCCCGACCTGGGTCGACCACACCAGCCGGGCGACCTCGGCGTCGGTCGGGGCACCGCCGGTCGCGACCCGCCACCGCACCAGGGACTCCACCCACCGGCCGGCCTGGAGGACCGCCGCCGCGCCGGTGGGCAGCACTGCCGCCGGCCCACGGTCGGCGGCCAGCGCGGCGCACACGGCGGCCACCGCCTCGGGGTCGGCCTCCAACGAGGCGACGAGGTCGTCCCGCGTGCGGTGGCGGATGCGGCCGGCCACCATCGCCTCGACGACGAAGGGGTGACATCCGACGTCATAGGGCGTTCGTTCCTCCGGCGCGGAGCGCGTCAGCTCCGCGAAGGTCTCGCCGTCGGCGTGGAGCGCGGTGACCAGCCGCATCCCCGCGCGGCGACAGCCGCGGCGCAGGGCCCGGTGGACGCCCGCGGCGGCCTCGGCGTCGGCGGTGAAGTAGAGCAGCACCAGACGTCGTACGCGATGATCGCGCGCCGGCTCGAGCAGGGCCTCCGCGACGTCGTGGAGCACCACCGGGGACTGGGCGGGAAGCGGCGGGATGTCGAGCCGGGCGTGGAAGGGCCGTCCGGCGCCGAAGGTGAGCATCACGATGGACTCCTCGGGCCAGAACCCGAGCAGGACCGGGGCGAGCGCCAGCAGGTCCTCGGGGGTCCGTGCGGTCAGCGTGGTCGGGCCGTGCAGGCCGTCGGGGTCGGACGGAGCGGAGGTCGGGTGGGGAGTCGTCATGCGTCGACGATCTCCAGCGGTCCGGACACCCGCAGCCCTGCGCGGCGCCGGCTGTGGAACCGGCGGTCCGCGGCACGGTCGGTGGAGAGCAGGTGGCCGGTGCGGTGACGCAGGACGACTACCGTGACGGCGTGCGCTCGCAGGCCTCGGTCCTCCACCTGGACCTCGACGCGTTCTTCGCCGCGGTCGAGCAGCGGGACAAGCCGTCGCTGCGCGGGAAGCCGGTCGTGGTGGGCGGCGTGGGCGGCCGCGGCGTGGTCTCGACCGCCTCCTACGAGGCGCGGGCGTTCGGCGTACGGTCGGCGATGTCAACCCGGGAGGCACGGGCGCGCTGCCCCCACGCCGCCTACCTCAGCGGCCGGTTCGAGGCCTACCGCGCGACCAGCGCGGCGGTGATGCGGCTGCTGCGGTCGTGCTCGCCCCTGGTCGAGCCGCTCTCGCTCGACGAGGCCTTCGTCGACCTCGAGCGCGCCGGGCTGCCGGACCTGGACGTCGCCACGGTGACCGCCTTCGCCGAGGACCTCCGCGCGCGGGTCACCGAGGTCACCGGGGGCCTGACCGCCTCGGTCGGCATCGCCAGCTCCAAGTTCCTCGCCAAGGTCGCCAGCGACCTGCGCAAGCCCGACGGGCTCGTCGTCATCGCGCCCGGCACCGAGCTCGACGTGCTCCGGCCGATGCGGGTCGGGGTCATCCCGGGCGTGGGGCCGGCGACCGTCGAGCGGCTCCGGAGGGTGGGGGTGCACACCGTCGCCGACCTCCAGGGGCTCAGCCTCGACGAGCTGGTCCGCCTCGTCGGCAAGGCCCACGGCACCGGCCTCCACCAGCTCGCCCGGGCCGAGGACGACCGCCCTGTCGTGGCCGAGCGCGAGGCGAAGTCGGTGAGCGTCGAGAGCACCTACGAGCACGACCTCACCGACCGCCGGCAGATGGAGGCGATCGTGACGCGGCAGGCGACGGACGTGGCCCGGCGGCTGCGCAAGGCCGGCCTCTCCGGCCGCACGGTCACCCTCAAGCTGCGCCTCTACGACTTCACCACGCTCAGCCGGTCGGCGACGCTGCCCGCGCCCACCGACGAGGCGGGGACCATCGCGCGGCTGGCCCGCACCCTGCTCGCCGACCTCGACGCCTCCGGCGGTGTCCGGCTGCTGGGCGTCGGCGTCTCCGGCCTCGCCGACTGGGTCCAGGAGGACCTCTTCGCCCTCCACGCCGACGGGGACGACGGGGACGACGGACACGACGGGGACGACGGGGATGAAGGGGACCACGGGACCGGCGCGGCCGACCGGGTCGAGCAGGAGGCGGGCGCGCGGGCCCTCCCGACCGCCTGGTCCCCCGGCGTCGACGTGGTCCACCAGGAGCACGGGCGCGGGTGGGTCTGGGGATCGGGGCGCGGCGTGGTCACCGTGCGGTTCGAGACGGCCGAGTCCGGGCCGGGGCCGGTGCGCTCCTTCCGCGCCGACGACCCGGCCCTCTCCCGCTGGCACGCGCCACCCGTGGAGGAGGAGAGCCCGACGCCCGGCGACGACCGGCCGGACCAGTAGCGTGCCCGCATGTCCGATCAGCAGCCCGTTGCTCCCCGCGCCGCGCGGCGCCCCGTGACGACCAGCCACCACGGCCGCACCCGCACCGACGAGTACGACTGGCTGCGCGCCAAGGACGACCCGGCGGTGCTGGCCCACCTCGAGGCGGAGAACGCCTGGACGGAGGCCCGCACGGCGCATCTCGCCGACCTGCGTGCCAAGGTCTTCGGCGAGATCAAGGCGCGCACGCTCGAGACGGACCTGTCGGTGCCGACCCGGGTCCGCGGCTACTGGTACTACGGCAGGTCCTTCGAGGGCCGGCAGTACGGCGCCAGCTGCCGCGTCCCGGTCCGCGACCCTGACGACTGGACACCCCCGCAGCCGGCGGCGGACGCGGAGCCCGACCGCCCGGCGCTGCCCGGCGAGGAGGTGCTGCTCGATCTCGACGCGCTCGCCGAGGGGCACGACTTCTTCTCGCTGGGCGGCTCCTCGGTCAGCCCCGACGACGCCCTGCTCGCCTACGCCACCGACGTCGTCGGCGACGAGCGCTACACGGTGCGGGTCCTGGACCTCGGGACCAGCGAGCTGCTCGCCGACGAGCTGACCGACGTGCTCGGCGGCGTCACCTGGGGCGGCTCGGCCGACCACTTCTACTACACCACCGTCGACGAGGCGTGGCGGCCCGACAAGGTCTGGCGCCATCGGCTGGGGACGTCGCAGGCCGACGACGAGCTGGTCTTCCACGAGCCCGACGGGCGCTACTTCGTCGGCGTCGGCCGCACGCGCAGCCGCCGCTTCGTGATGATCGCGGCGAGCTCGAAGACGACGTCGGAGTACCACGTCCTCGACGCCGGCGACGCCAGCGCGTCCCCCACCTGCTTCGCCGTACGGACCGAGGGGGTGGAGTACTCCCTCGAGCACGCCGTGGTCGGCGGCGAGGACCGGTTCCTGGTGCTGCACAACGCGAGCGGCCCCGAGTTCGAGCTGTCGGTCGCGCCGGCGGCGCCGACCCCGCCGGAGGACTGGCGCGCCGTGCTGCCCCACGACCCGGCCGTGCGGCTGGAGGACGTCGACGCGTTCGCCGGCCACCTCGTCGTCCAGCAGCGCAGGGCGGGGCGCACCGAGGTCCGCGTCCTGGCACTCGGCACCGACCCCGAGCACCCGGTCGCCGGCGACCGCCTCGTGGAGTTCCCGGGCGAGCTCGCCAGCGTCGGCGTCGGCGGCAACCCCGCCTGGGAGCAGCCCACCGTCCGGGTGGGGATGAGCAGCCTGAGCCGCCCCTCGGCGGTGTACGACCACGACCTGCGCACCGGCCAGCAGGTGCTGCGCAAGCAGGCGCCGGTGCTCGGCGGCTACGACCCGGACGACTACGAGGAGCACCGGCTGTGGGCGGAGTCCACCGGCGGCGTCCGGGTGCCGATCTCGCTGGTCGTACGCAAGGGCAGCCGCGGGCCCGAGGGGACGGCGCCGGTGCCGGTGCACCTCTACGGGTACGGCGCCTACGAGGCGTCGATCGACCCCTACTTCGCCGTCAGCCGGCTGTCCCTGCTCGACCGAGGTGCGGCCTTCGCGATCGCGCACGTGCGCGGCGGCGGCGAGATGGGCCGCCGCTGGTACGACGACGGCAAGCTCGAGCACAAGCAGCACACCTTCGACGACTTCGTCGCGTGCGCGCGGCACCTGGTCGCGACCGGCTGGACCACCGCCGACCGGATCGTCGCGGAGGGGGCCAGCGCGGGCGGACTGCTGATCGGCGCCGTCGCCAACCAGGCACCGGACGCCTTCGGCGGCTTCGTCGCCGGCGTGCCGTTCGTCGACACGCTCACCACGATGCTCGACGCGTCGCTGCCGCTGACCGTCCCCGAGTACGACGAGTGGGGCAACCCCTCCGACGACCCGGCGGCCTACGACCGGATCGCCGGCTATGCCCCCTACGAGAACGTGGCCGACCGCCCCTATCCCCCGATGCTGGCCGAGACGTCGCTCAACGACACCCGGGTGCTCTACGTCGAGCCGGCCAAGTGGGTCGCGCGTCTCCGCGAGCGGGCGCCGGGCGCAGACGTGCTGCTGCGCACCGAGATGGCGGCGGGCCACGGCGGCGTCTCCGGCCGCTACCGGGCCTGGGAGGACCGCGCCTTCACCCTCGCCTGGATCCTCGACCGGATGGGCCTGGCCTGAGCGTTTCGCCCTCCCAACTGAGAACTGCCTGAGATTACGCGCGGCTCGCAACTAACACCGGCTACCGAACGTCTGAGCGGGTAGAGCCACAAGCAAGTTGGGGGAATCCCGAACGGCTCGGACGTGTTGGGAACAGATGTGCGGATGTCGGACATCGGCACAGCGAAGGAGGTCGCGATGGCCACGGCAACTGCGAACGCCAGGCGGAGCAACGGACGCGAGATCGAGGGGCGCGACAGTGTCGGCCTCTACCTCGACGAGATCGCGCGGACGCCGCTGCTGGACGCTGCCCGCGAGGTCGAGCTCGCCAAGACCATCGAGGCCGGCCTCTTCGCCGAGCACCTCCTGAGCGAGGGCCGCGTCGGTCGCCGCAAGGGCGGCGCTCCCAAGCAGGCCACCCGCGAGGAGCTGGAGTGGATCGCCGAGGAGGGCCGCAAGGCCACCACGGAGTTCATCAACGCCAACCTGCGGCTCGTCGTGTCCATCGCCCGCAAGTACGGCCGCGCGCAGATGCCGATGCTCGACCTGATCCAGGAGGGCAACACCGGCCTGATCCGCGCGGTCGAGAAGTTCGACTACGCCAAGGGCTACAAGTTCTCCACCTACGCCACCTGGTGGGTGCGCCAGGCGATCACCCGCGGCATCGCCCAGCAGGCGCGCGTCGTGCGGCTGCCCGTGCACGTGGTCGAGGAGCTCAACCAGGTCGGCGGCGCGCGCCGTACGCTCGAGCGCCAGCTGGGCCGGGACCCGGAGCCGGAGGAGATCGCCACCGAGCTCGGCATGGAGGTCGAGCGGGTGCTCGACCTGCTGTCGTGGGGACGTGAACACGTCAGCCTCGACACCCCGGTGGACGAGGACGGCGACACCTCCCTGGGCGACCTGATGGCCCAGGAGACCGCTCCGGGTCCGGACCTGACCGTGCTCGACACCGAGGCCCGCGACCGGCTCAACACCCTGGTCGACCAGCTCGACGACCGGGCCGCCGACATCATCCGCTCGCGCTACGGCCTGGTCGACGGCCGCCAGCACAAGCTCGCCGACATCGGTGCCAAGCACGGCATCTCGGCCGAGCGGGTCCGCCAGCTGGAGCGGGAGGCCCTGCAGAAGCTGCGCCGGCTCGGCGACCCCGACCTCGCCGCGTAGCCGCGTAGAGCTTCGGCAGCCAGCCAGCCAGCCAGGCTTCCAGGCCGCCGTGGGACTAGCGTCCCGCGGCGGCCTTCTGCTCGAGGTCCGCGTAGACGGCACCGACCTCGTCGCGCAGGTCGTCGAGCGTGCCGGTGTTGTCGATGACGTACGTCGCCACCGACCGCCGCTGCTCGCGGCCGGCCTGCGCGGCGATCCGCGCCCGCGCGTCCTGCTCGCTCCAGCCCCGGTCACGCAGCATCCGCTCGACCTGCGTCTCCTGGGGGACGTCGACGACGATCACCGCGTCGAACTCGCTCGCCCGGCCCGATTCCACGAGCAGCGGGATGTCGTGCACGACGATGGCGTCGGCGGGCGCCGACGCCTCCCGCTCGGCGTACCTCTCGAAGACGAGGGGATGCACGATGCTCTCGAGGAGCCGCCGCTTCTCCTCGTCGTGGAAGACGATGGAGCCGACCTTCGGGCGGTCGAGGTCCCCCTCGGCCGTGAGCACCTCCGGGCCGAAGGCCTCGACCAGGCGCGCGAGCCCGGGCGTGCCCCGCTCGACGACCTCGCGCGCCAGCTGGTCGGCGTCGATGACCACGGCGCCCAGCTCGCGGAGGATGGCGGACACAGTGCTCTTCCCCGAGGCGATCCCCCCGGTCAGTCCGACGCGCACGAGGGGGACCCTACTAGCGGCCGGCCCGACAGGTGCCGTGGCGGCGGGCCACGCGCACGACCCGGACGGGGCCCGCCTCGGCGCCGCGCACGGCCCGCACCCGGAACCGCCAGGCCCGGGCGGCGGGCAGCCGGGTGAGCACGACGCGAGTGCCGGCGACGCGCCTGCCCCGCGTCCAGCGGTGCGCGCCCCGGCGCTGCACGAGATAGGCCCGCGCCCCGGTGACCGGCGTCCACGTCAGCCGGGCGCAGCGACGCCCGGCCACGCCCCGCAGCCGGGACGGCGCGACGAGACGGGGGGCGGCCGGTGCGACCCGGACGACGTTGGAGTGGGCGGGACCCTCGGGCTCGTCGTCGCCCTTCACCGGCTGCAGCCGGAACTCGTAGTGATGACCGTTGACGAGCCCGGTGACGGCGCGGGTGCCGTCGCGCGGCAGGCTCCCGGGGACCAGCGACCAGGTCTTGGTGACGTCGGTGTCCCGGCGCCAGAGCCGGTGCGAGGTGGCGCCGTCGGGGCCGACCCAGGCCAGGGTGGCGCGACGGTCGCCCCGCGTCGCCGAGAGCGTCGCGCCGACGACGGGTCCCACCGGCGGCAGCACGAGCGGTCGGGGGACGGGCGCACCCACGCCCAGCGTTGCCAGCGCGTCGGCCACCGCCGCCGCGATGCGCACCTCGCCGCGAGCGTTGGGATGGGACCCGTCCCAGGTGTCGGCGGCCAGCTCGTAGCCCGCCGAGGCGGGGGCCAGCACCACCCGGGACTGCTCGGTGGAGAGCTCCTCGGCCGCCGCGGCCATGGCGGCGTCGAGCTCCGGGACGCCGGCGAACCAGCGCTGGGTCGCCTCGGCGAGGACCACGTCCACGTCCGGGCGCACCGACCGGGCCTCGGCGACGACGTCTCTCAGCCGTTGCGACACCTGCTCGGTCGGGACGCCGTAGAGCAGGTCGTTGACCCCCAGCATCACGACCACCACATCGGGCTGGTGGACCGCGACGAGGTCCGGGATCGGCACGTCCGGGAACACCGCCCACATCCCCCACCGCGCCGCGTGGTCGCGGTCGAACGCCGGGTCGGCGTACGACGTCGCGCCGGGCTCGCCGGTGCGCAGGTTCCACAGGTCGTCGCGGGGGCCGACGAAGTCGACGTCGGCGCCCACACCGGCCAGGTGCTGCCACAGCCGGTAGCGCCAGGTCCAGTCGCCGGAGGACCCCTGGGTCACCGAGTCGCCGAGCAGCATGATCCGCACCGGGTCGTCGTCCGCTGCCACCGCACGTGCGCCGGGCGGCAGGACGAGCAGCGCCAGCAGCACCGGGAGCAGGGCGGTGAGCGTCGCGGTGAGCGTGGCGACGCGTCGGGTGCGCTCCGCGCCGTCGGCGACCAGCACGGGCACGCGCGACATCACCATGGTCCTCCCTCTCCACCAGGGAGCGTAGGCCCTGCGGGCCTCGTCGGACCCGGTCACCGGCGGGAACGACACGGAAGCGAGCCGATCGGCCTCCGGTCCTGGTCAGTCCGGACCAGGGCCGGCCCCCTACCGTGGACCGGTGACGTCCCTCGACCTCTCCCCCGGCGACCGGGTGGCGCTGCTGGTCCCCGGCTCCGCGACGTACGTCGACGCGGTGCTGCGCCTGCTCACCGCCGGCGTGTTCCCGATCCCGCTCGACCCGCGGCTCACCCAGACCGAGCAGGGTCGGATCCTGGCCGCGCTCGCACCGAGCCGGGTGGTGGGCTCCGAGGCGGAGCTGGCCACGCTCGTCGCCGGGCTGCCCGAGGCGGGCCTGCCCCTGGGCCGGCCGATCCACTGCACCAGCGGCACCACCGGCGTGCCCAAGGGCGTCTACTCCGGCCTGCTCGGCGAGGCGGACGCGGCGGCGCTGGTCGCCGAGGAGCGCGAGCTGTGGGGGTTCTGCGCGGACGACGTGAACCTGGTGCTGAGCCCGCTCTACCACTCCGCACCGCTGCGCTTCGCGACCGGCACGGTGCTCGCCGGCGGGCGGGTCGTGGGACTGGGCGCCAGCGGTCTGGGCAACGGCTTCGACCCGGCGGCGGCGACGGCGGTGATCGAGGCGGAGCGACCCACCACCGTGTTCTGCGTGCCGACCCACCTGCAGCGCCTCTTCGCGCACTGGGACGCCGTCGGCGCTCCCGACCTCTCGTGCTTCCGGCTCGTCGCCCACGCGGGCGCTCCGTGCCCCACCGACGTGAAGCGCCGGCTGGTCGAGTCCTTCCCGGCCGGCTCGACCTGGGAGTTCTACGGGTCCACCGAGGGCCAGTTCACCGCGTGCCGCAGCGAGGAGTGGCTCGAGCGGCCGGGCACCGTGGGCCGAGCTCGGCCGGGCCGGGTGCTGAGCACCGACCAGGACGGCACGATCTGGTGCGTGGTGCCGGAGCACGCCCGGTTCACCTACTTCGGCGACCCGGAGAAGACGGCCGCGGCCTGGCGGGACACCCCCGCGGGGCCGGCGTTCACCGTGGGCGACCTCGGCCGTCTGGACGAGGACGGCTACCTCTACCTCGACGGCCGGCGCGAGGACCTGATCATCAGTGGCGGGGTCAACGTCTATCCCGCCGAGGTCGAGCAGGTGCTCGGGACCTGCCCGGGCGTCGAGGACGTCGCGGTGTACGCCGTGACGGACCCCGACTGGGGCCAGCGGGTGTGCGCGGCCGTCGTCGTCAGCGGGGACGGACCCGACGCCGGGGCGCTCCAGGCGTTCGCCCGCGAGCACCTCGCCCCGCCCAAGCGACCCAAGGAGTACGTCTTCCCGCGGGCGCTTCCCCGCACGCTGACCGGCAAGGTCCGGCGGGTCGAATTGTCGAGGGGTCACCGAAGTTGATGATTCAAACAAGGCGCACGTAGCCTTTACACGCTGCTAACGCACCGGGGGCGACCCCGTGAGCGAGCGGCACGCCTGGACGGGCCGTCCTGGGGGGGTCGGCCCGTCCAGAGCGGGGTCAGCTGACGAGGCGGCGCAGGATCCGGTCGAGCTGGCTGCGCTCCTCCTGCGGGAGTCCCGCGAGGAACCGCTCGGACTCGGCGCGCCGGGTGCGGTCGATGACCCGCAGCACCCGCCGGCCGTCCGCGGTCAGGTCGACGCAGGTGGCGCGCCGGTCGGACGGGTCGGGGATCCGGCGGACCAGCCCCCGGCCCTCGAGCGCGTCGACGACCTCGGTCGCCGACCTCGGTGCGATGCGCAGGGCGTCGGCGATCTGCGAGAGTCGCGCCTCGGGGTGCTCCCCCACGACCCGCAGCGCACGCGACTGCGCCGGGGTGACGTCGTACTTCTCCAGCGCGGCGGCGTAGCGACGGCGCAGGACCCGGGCCGCTCCCATGAGCATGTCGGCCGTGGAGTCCTCCATGGCTTGACGTTAACCACGCACGCCCATTGCATCCGCCTCCGTCGGGAGGCAGCCTCAGCGACGGTGCGACCGCCGGCAGTCAGCAGGCGAACTGTCGGCGGTAGGCCTGCGGACTGACCCCGCGGACCCGCACGAAGTGGTGCCGCAGCGTCGCGGCGTTGCCGAAGCCGACCTCGCTGGCGATCCACTCGACCGGCTGGTCGGTGCGCTCGAGCAGCTCCTCGGCGGCCGCCACGCGCTGCTGGGTGACCCAGTGGTGGGGCGTGGTGCCGGTCTCGTCCCGGAACCGCCGGGCGAAGGTGCGCGGCGACATCAGCGCCCGCTTGGCCAAGGACTCGACGCTGTGGTCCTCGCGCAGGTTCTCCAGCACCCAGGTCAGCAGCGGCCGGAGGGTCTCCGCGTCGCAGGCCGGCACGGCACGCGCGATGAACTGCGCCTGCCCGCCGTCGCGGTACGGCGGCACCACGGCCCGGCGCGCCACGGCGTTGGCCACGGCGGCGCCGTACTCCTGGCGCCAGATGTGGAGGGCGGCGTCCAGGCCGGCGGCGCTGCCGGCGCCGGTGACGACCTGGCCGGTGTCGACGTAGAGGACCTCGGGGACCACCTTGGCCAGCGGGAACCGTCGCTGCAGCTCGTCGGTGTACATCCAGTGGGTGGTGCACTCCCGCCCGTCGAGCAGACCGGCGGCACCGAGGGTGAACGCCCCGCTGCAGACCGACAGGATCCGGGCACCCCGGTCGTAGGCGTCGCGGACCGCTTGGATCACGGCCGGCGAGGGCAGCACGCCGTGCGGCGTGGCCGGGACCCCCACCAGGTCGGCCTCGGCCAGGCGGTCGAGCCGGTGGGGGATCTGGAGCGCGAACCCCATCGAGGTCTGGATCGGCTCGTCGTCCTCGGCGCACACCGCGAAGTCCAGGGCGGGCACCCCGTGGGCGGTGCGGTCGATCCCGAAGGCCTCGCAGAGGATGCCGAGCTCGAAGGGGGCGACTCCGGGGAAGGCCAGGACGGCCACGTTGGTCAGCGTCACGGGCCCAGCGTCGCAGGTCGGTGGCAGATGTTCAACGGTATCCGGCATTTCTGCCACTGGTGGCAGAGTCTATGCGGTAGCAGACTTTCTGCCATGGAGATCCTCTTCGCAGCAGCGCTCGCCGCGCTCGCCCCGGCCCTGGTGGCCTGGGCCCGCGGCGACCGCTTCGCCACCAGGGGCGCCGCCCGCTGGTTCGACTGACCGACCGCCTCCCCCCACCCCTCCGAGAAGGCCGAAGGCCCCGACCAACAGGTCGGGGCCTTCGTGCTGCTCGGTCAGCGGTGGCTCAGGCGCCGCCGCCGGTCAGCTTCTCGCGAAGGGCCTGCAGCGCCTCGTCGGAGGCCAGCGAGCCGCCGGTCTCCTCGACGCGGTCGGCGTTGGCACCCGAGGAGTACGACGTCGCCTCGCCGGCCTCGATCTCGGCCTGCTTGGCGTCGGCCTGCTGCTTGACGTGGGCCTCCCAGCGGGCGTGCGCCTTGGCGTACTGCTCCTCCCAGGTCGCGCGCTGCTCCTCGTAGCCCTCGAGCCACTCGCCCGTCTCCGGGTCGAAGCCCTCGGGGTAGATGTAGTTGCCCTGCTCGTCGTAGGTCGCGGGCATGCCGTAGAGGGTCGGGTCGAACTCCTCGACGTCGGCCGCGGCCGAGGTCTCGTTGGCCTGCTTGAGCGACAGCGAGATCCGGCGCCGCTCGAGGTCGATGTCGATGATCTTGACCATGACGTCGTCGTTGACCTGGACGACCTGCTCGGGGATCTCCACGTGGCGCTCGGCCAGCTCGGAGATGTGCACGAGGCCCTCGATGCCCTCCTCGACCCGGACGAACGAGCCGAACGGCACCAGCTTGGTGACCTTGCCCGGCACGATCTGACCGATCTGGTGGGTGCGGGCGAAGTGCTGCCAGGGGTCCTCCTGGGTCGCCTTCAGCGACAGCGAGACCCGCTCGCGGTCCATGTCGACGTCGAGCACCTCGACGGTGACCTCGTCACCGACGGTGACCACCTCGGACGGGTGGTCGATGTGCTTCCAGGACAGCTCCGAGACGTGCACGAGGCCGTCGACGCCGCCGAGGTCCACGAACGCACCGAAGTTGACGATCGAGGACACGACGCCCTTGCGGATCTGGCCCTTCTGCAGCTGGGTGAGGAACCCGTGGCGCA
This sequence comes from Nocardioides proteolyticus, assembly GCF_051280635.3. Lineage (NCBI taxonomy): Bacteria > Bacillati > Actinomycetota > Actinomycetes > Propionibacteriales > Nocardioidaceae > Nocardioides > Nocardioides proteolyticus. Next base: position 128,343 of record NZ_JBNBPO030000005.1, read on the forward strand.
CCTCGGACTGCGTCTGCTCCAGCCAGGCGCGGCGCGAGAGCACCACGTTGTTGCGGTTCTTGTCGAGCTCGATGATCTTCGCCTCGAGCGTCTGGCCGACGTAGGGCTGCAGGTCGCGCACGCGGCGCATCTCCACCAGCGAGGCCGGGAGGAAGCCGCGCAGCCCGATGTCGATGATGAGGCCGCCCTTGACGACCTCGATGACGGTGCCCTCGACGACGCCGTCGGCCTCCTTGATCTCCTCGATCGTGCCCCAGGCGCGCTCGTACTGGGCGCGCTTCTTGGACAGGATCAGGCGACCCTCCTTGTCCTCCTTCTGGAGGACCAGGGCCTCGACCTTGTCGCCGACGGTGACGACCTCGGAGGGGTCGACGTCGTGCTTGATCGACAGCTCGCGCGAGGGGATGACGCCCTCGGTCTTGTAGCCGATGTCGAGCAGGACCTCGTCCCGGTCGACCTTCACGATGGTGCCTTCGACGATGTCGCCGTCGTTGAAGTACTTGATGGTCTGGTCGATGGCGGCCAGGAAGTCCGCCTCCGAGCCGATGTCGTTGACCGCGACCTGGGGCGCGTTGTCGTCGTACTGGCTCAGCAGCGGGGTCGAGAGGGTGCTCGTCATGTGTAGGGACAGTCCTTGGGTGGGCAGATGTAGTCGGGCCGGATGGTTCGAGGTGGTTCCATGGTTCACCGCGCCCTGAGGACGCGGACGTTCTAGGGTACGCGCCGCCGCGCACGCCCGTCCAACCGGCGGCACTATCCTCGTCCCGTGCAGGTTTGGCCGCATCCGCCGGTGACGGCCCATCGTCGCCCCGCGGACGAGCAGGAGTCCCGGCGCGCCAACGGCGCGGACTGGGACCGCTACTCCGACGAGTACCAGGCGACCCACGGCGAGTTCCTCGGGGACGTCGGGTTCCTGTGGGGTCCCGAGGGCCTCACCGAGGCCCGGGCGGGCGTGCTGGGCGACGTCGCCGGCCGGAGCGTGCTGGAGGTCGGCTCGGGCGCCGGGCAGTGCTCGCGGTGGGTGCGCAGCCGGGGCGGCCGCGCCTTCGGCCTGGACCTCTCCCACCGCCAGCTCCAGCACTCGCGGCGCATCGACGAGATGACCGGAGTCGCCGTCCCGAGCGTCCTCGGCACCGCGACCCACCTGCCCTTCCCCGACGACTCCTTCGACGTCGTCTTCTCCTCGTTCGGCGCGCTGCAGTTCGTCGCCGACATCCGCACCGCCGTCGCCGAGACCGCCCGGGTGCTCCGCACGGGGGGCCGGTTCGCCTTCTCGATCACGCACCCGACCCGCTGGATGTTCCCGGACGACCCCACCGAGGAGGGCCTCACGGCGACCCAGTCGTACTGGGACCGCACGCCCTACGTCGAGGTCGACGACGAGACCGGCGAGACGTCGTACGTCGAGCACCACCGCACCCTGGGCGACTGGGTGCACCTGCTGGCCGAGGCCGGGTTCCGGCTCACCACGCTGCTCGAGCCGCAGTGGCCCGAGGACCACGAGCGGCCGTGGGGCGGCTGGTCGCGGGTCCGCGGGACGCTCACCCCCGGCACGGCCGTCTTCGGGGCCGACCTGCTCTGACCCTAGGCTGCACCCGTGGACGAGGAGGAGATCGCCAAGTCGGCCGCCCTCGAGCGGCGGCACTGGTGGTACGCCGCCCGCCGGGCGCTGGTCCGCCGCACCGTCGCGCCCTGGCCTGCCGGCCGGGCGATCGACGTCGGCTGCGGCAGCGGCGGCACCACCGCCGTCCTGCGGGAGCTGGGCTGGCGGGCCGTCGGGGTGGAGTACTCCCCCACCGGCGCGACCATCGCCGCATCGCGCGGCATCCCGGTGGCCCGCGGCGACGGTCGTCGGCTGCCGGTCGCCGACGCCTCGGTGGACCTGGTCATGTCGACCGACGCATGGGAGCACATCGACGACCACGAGGCCGTCGCCCGCGAGAGCCACCGGGTCCTGCGGCCGGGTGGGCGGCTGCTCGTCGCGGTGCCGGCCGGGATGGCGCTGTGGAGCGGCCACGACGTGGCGCTGGGGCACGTGCGCCGCTACGAGCGCGACCAGCTAGCGGCGCTGGCGCGCGGCGCAGGCTTCCGGGTGGAGGACCTCTGGTCCTGGAACGTGCTGCTCCGCCCGGTCGTCCGGGCGCGCCGACGCAGCCACCAGGTGGCCGAGAGCGAGATGGAGGAGGTCCACCCGGTGCTGAACGCCGGGCTGCGCGCCGCCGTGGCGATGGAGCGGGTGCTGCCGCTGCGCCGGCTGCCCGGCGTGAGCCTGGTGCTGGTCGCCCGCAAGCCGTGAGCGGGCCGAGCGCGCCGCGCTGGGTGGGCGACACCCGCATCGGGTGGCGGATCCTGCTGACCGCGGAGCCGGTGGCGGCGGGCGCGCTGGACCGGGAGACTCTCGGCGCGCGGCTCCGGTCGCTGTACGTCACCCAGGGCTGGGGCCCGGCCCCCGCCGTGGTCGAGTCGGGCAGTCCGGACCGGCTGCTCGGCACGCTGGTCGCCGCGAGCGCCGCTCCGCTGGTCGTCGGCATCGCCCCGGCCCGCGCCGACGGGCCGGCAGCACCCCGCTGCGTGGTGCTGTCGGCCCACCACGGAGCCGCCGACGGCCTCGCCCTGCTCCGCGTGCTCGAGCACCTCGGCCTCGGACCGGTGACCACGACGGCCCGGGGCGTGGACGACCGGCCCTCCGACACCGGCCTGGCGCGAGCCGTGCTGCGTCGGCTCGGCGAGGTGGTCCTGCGGCCCCCGGCGCGGGTCACCACGCCGGCCGGCCACCGGGGAGGGGCCGGGGACGTCGTCGTACGGCGCGAGGTGCCCGGCCGGTTCCGCACCGCCGACCTGGTGCACGCCGCGGCGCGCGGCGTCGTGGCGCACGAGGCCGGACACGGCCGCACCGCGCGACGGGTCGCCGTCGCCGTCGGTGCCGGCAGGGCCGGTGAGCCGTCGAGGATCGACGATCGCAGCGCCCTGCTCCGGCTGCGGGACGTCGAGCTGCTGGACCGGGAGGAGGTCGCCCGGCAGGTGCGCACCGCACCCCTGCAGGTGCCCCCGGCAGCGGGGACGGCGCGGCCCTGGACGCCGTACGCCGACCGGGTGCTGTCGCTCGGCATCCGATTGCTGGCGCCGCGGCTCGGCTCGACCCTGCTGGTCTCGCACCTCGGCGAGGTCGACGCCCCGGCCGCCGGCGCCCTGGCGTTCTACCCGGTGACCGCGGGCGGCACCGGCCTGTCGCTGGGAGCGGTCGGCCTGCCGGGTCGGGGAACGACCGTGGTCACCCTGCGAGGGCGGGCGGCCCGCTGGACGGACGACGGCCTCGAGCAGCTGCTCGAGGCCGTCATCTCCCTCCTCTGAGAGGAGTTCTGGGTGCCGCCGGGGTCAGACCCCGACCAGCGGCTTCTCCTCGCGGCGCTCGACCGCGCGGCGACGGCTGGCCGAGCGGGTCATGAGCACGCCCGCCACGAGCAGCGCGAGCCCGAGCACGGCCATCACGAGCGGGAAGAGCAGCTTCATGCCGGCGAGCATCGGGGCGTTGCCCTTGGCGTCCTCGACCAGCTTGTCGACCTGGGCGTCGGTGTACTGGACGGTGCCGGTGAAGGCGGGGACGGTCACGCCGTCGTAGCGCAGCTCCTGGACGCGGTCCTCGACGCGGTTGACCGGGGCACCGGTGACCGGCTCGATGTAGAAGGTGCGGGTCATGCCGTACCACATCTCCGCCTGCACGGCCGCCTCGTCGGAGCCGAACACCTTGCCGGGCACCTCGCGGGTCTCGACGACCTGCGGCTCGATGGTCTGCACGAACTTGTAGACGGTCAGGCCGTCGAGCTGCTCCTCACCCTCGAACCGCGCGGTGGTCGCCTCGCCGATGGTCCCGTCCCACTGGAGGTAGTCCTTCTTCTCCGTGCCGAAGGGGAACTTGTAGACCTGGCCCTCCCGCTGGACGGCCTCCCGCTCACCGGCCGCGACCTCGCTCCACGACTCGCAGCTGTCGCACTCGACGGCGGCACCGGTCACCTCGTCGAACGGCGCCCGCTCGCGCTGCTGCTGGAAGACCGAGCCGTCGGCGCGGGTCACGGTCGTGGAGTTGACCCACACCGCGACGCCGTCGGGGGCGTCGGCGCCGCTGTCGGCGACGGTCCGCGACTGGATCTCCAGGTCGGTGGTCTCGGTCTCCAGGACCTCCGGGTCGGAGTTGAAGACCTGGGCCCCGATCGACTCCAGCTCGGTGACGCTGTCGTAGTTGGCCGGTGTCTTGGCGAGCGCGGGGTAGGCGTAGGCGCGGACCATGACGGCCCCGACGACGAGGAAGACCCCCAGCCCGACGAGTACGGACGCGATCTTGCTGCGCATGGTCAGAACCTCTCAGACGGCCACGCGGACATCGCGTGGTTGGTGATGGGCGGGCAGCGCGGCCGCGTGCCCGAAGACGATCTCGGTGGTCAGGTCGCGGGCGCTGCTGCGCATCCGCGACCAGTCGAACTTGTGGGCCCACGCCAGGCAGGCGTCGGCCCGGGCGACCCGCGCGGCCGGCTCGGCGGCCGCGACCAGGGCCTCGGCCAGCGCGTCGGCCATCCGGGCCACGAGCACGTCGCGGTCGGTGCTGTCGGGCACCAGCCAGCCGCTCTCGCCGTCCCGGATCGAGTCGCGCAGGCCGGGCACGTCGCGTGCGACGGTCGGCACGCCGCAGGCGGCGGCGTCGATCACGGCCTGGCCCCAGCCCTCGGCGTCGGAGCCGCAGACGTGGACCGCGGCGCGCGCCAGCAGGGCCTCCTTGGCCTCGACCGGCACGTAGCCGTGGAAGGTGACGCGCTGGTCCAGGCCCCGCTCCGCGGCCAGCGCGGCGAGCCGCTCGAGCTCGGGGCCCTGGCCGATCACGTCGACCTCGAGGGTCCGGCCGGCCAGCTCGGGCCGGCCCGCGAGGCTCCCGACGGCGTCCAGGACCAGGTCGACCCGCTTGTGGGTGACCAGGCGGCCGAGCACCACGACGCGGTCGGGGTCCTTGTCGGCGGCGCGCCCGGCGTCGTACGACGGCAGGTCGGCGCCGTTCTCGAGGATCCGGACGTCGCCGGTCCACCCGAGCTGCGCGCGCATCTCCTCGCGCGTGGAGTGCGACACGGCGGCCGTGGTGTGGCGTCGGTACACGCGGCGCATCGCGACGCGCTCGAGCCAGCGCCCGAACGCGGCGACCGGCGCGGGGAAGTGCACGCCGAACTGGGCCTGGTGCACGTGGTGGATGATCAGCAGGGCGGGCGTCCCCCGCCGCAGGACGAGCGGCGAGAAGGACGGGAGCCCGCAGGCGGGGTCGATCACCGCGTCGATGGACGCGCGGTGGCGCAGCAGCCACAGCAGCGCGAACAGGTAGAAGCCGAGCGCTCCGCCACCTCGCCGCACGGGGATGCCGTCGCGCACGTCGCGGGCGGTCTGCCCCTCGTCGCGGGCGGTGAGGAAGGTCACCAGGGCGCCGGCCTCCTGCAGGCCACGGGCGTACTGCCAGGCGTAGATCTCCGCTCCGCCGGCGAGCGAGTGCTCGAGGTCGCGCCAGTTGACGACCACCACGCGCCGGCCGGCGAGGCGGGAGGACGGCACCGGACGCGGGCCCATCACCGGCTCCTCTCGCGGCCGTCGGCGGCGACCACCAGCGGGACCACGGCGGCCGCGAGGCCGGCGGGCAGGGCGGCCGACACGGGCAGCGGCATCGGGCTCCGAGCGCCGGCAGCCACCTTCGCGGGCCGGTCGGCCCCAACGAGCTCGCGGTTGCGCCAGGCGATCCGCGCGAGCTCGGCGAACGCCCCGGCACCGTGCCGGGCGGGGACGAAGGTGGACCCGGGGACGTCGACCCAGGTCACCGGGATCTCCTCGATCCGGGCACCGGCGGCGCGGAGCAGCACGAGCAGCTCGACGTCGAAGGAGAAGCCGCGAGCGGAGAGCAGCGGCGCCACCCGGCGGACCAGGTCGCCGGCGAACACCTTGAAGCCGCACTGGGTGTCGGCGATGCCCGGCAGCAGCCGGCCGGCGACGCGCCGGTAGGCCGCCGCGCCGGAGGAGCGGGTGCGGCAGTGCCGCACCTCGGTCTCGCTGGCGGCGAGGGCCCGGGAGCCGATCACCACGTCGGCGCCGGTCCGCACCGAGCGCCACGCCGTCTCGAGCGCGTCCAGGCCGGTGGCACCGTCGGCGTCCATGAAGCACACCAGGTCGGCGTCGGTGGCGAGCAGGCCGGCGCGCACGGCGGCACCCTTGCCGCGCACCGCGCAGCGGATCACGCGCACCGGGAGCGCGGCGCTGTCGGCGTCCCGGGCGACCTCCGCCGTCCGGTCGGTGCTCGCGTTGTCCACGACGATCACCTCGACGCGGCCGAGCACGCCACGACGGCCGGCGACGTAGCGGCGAAGCCCCCGCAACGTCCGCGGCAAACGGCGTTCCTCGTTGTACGCCGGGATGACGATCTGCAGCATCGGACCCTCCCAAGCCGTCTGCTTGCGCGCCCCCCTCCCATGAAGGCGCGCGACAAAGGCGGCCGCGACCGTCCTCAGGACGGGCGCGGCTGGGTGCTACTGGTCCGAGTAGCTGTAGAGCTTCTCGTTCGAGACGGGCTTCTGGTCACCCTGCGCGGCGTTGACGCCGGCGACGAGGATGGCGGTCGAGGCGAGCGCCCCGACGGCGGCAGCAATGATCGTGTTCATGCGCTGGTCCCCTCCCAAAGACCGGCACAGAGCATCACTCCCCATGTCCCTCATGAATGTGATGCCCGTTACTTCTGGGTCGAAGTATGACCTCGGTGGTGGTGAAAAGCAAAACAAACGAGAAGAAAGGTCGCGGCGTGTCCGAGGCCGACCACCCACCGCCGCCACCCGGCGACGGCAGGGACGACCGTGCTCGGCGGCCCCGCCACCGGGCCGCCGGCCGCGAGGTCGACCAGCCGCAGGCCCGCGGCGTCGTGGACGACGCGGCCGGCCGGCGCCTCCCCGGCCGCCATGCCCTCCTCGACGAGCACCCAGCGCACTCCGGCGGCGCGGAGGGCCGACGCCGCGGCCTCGGGCGTCGCGGCGTCGAGCGCCTCGCCGACGGACCGGACCCGCGGGTCCTCCACGGGCACGACCCGGTCGCGGAGCAGCACGCTGTCGTCCACCAGGACCACGCCCGGCAGGAGTCGCGGCGCCGGGTCGAGCACCGCCCGGCGGTGGTTCCAGTCGAAGCCGCGGTAGGAGCCGGCCCAGGGCAGCACCACGGTGGCTCCGTCGTCCGGCTCCTCCCCCACGAGGGCCGCCACGTCGCTCCACGCCGCCGGGTACGACGACCGCTCCAGCTCGCCTGCCGCACCCCAGGCGAGACTCGGCAGGAGCAGCACGGGCGCCACCACGACGAGCGCGACCCCGCTCCACAGCGCCCCGGTGCCCGGCCGCACCCGCTCGGCCAGACCCGTCGCGGCCCCGGCCGCGCCCACGGCCAGCACCAGCCCGAGCGGGGCCAGGAAGCGGTGCGAGTCGCGCAGCAGGGCCAGCCCCGGCACGACGTCGCCGGCGGCCTCCAGGATTCCGGCTCCGCCGGGCACGGCGGGCGCCAGGGCCACGAGGTAGGCGCCGCCGGCGAGGCCCAGCCACCGGGTCAGGTCCTGCCGGCCCCGGCGAGCCCGGCGCAGGCCGACCAGCGCTGCGACGGAGACCAGGCAGGACAGGAGCACCACCACCGCGCTGGTGCGTTCGCCCGGCAGGATCGCGGTCTTCCAGATGCCGCCGAGCGACAGCAGGCTGGCGGCGACGCCGGCCGCGGACTCCGCTCGCGCCGCGAAGCCCTCGAAGACGCCCTCGGTGGAGACCTGGACGCTCGGCGCCGTGAGTGCCGGGACCGCCCAGGTGAGGTTCGCGACGACGGCGACCGCCGCCGCGCGCCACCAGGTGCGAGGGTCGCGGCCCAGCGCCAGCACCGCCAGGACCGCGACCGCCATCACCCCGCTCGACGGGCTGCAGACGGCGGACGCGGTCAGCGCCCAGGCCGACCGTCCCCAGGCGCGCGGGTCCCGCCGCAGCCGCAGGGCCGCGAGCGCGACCCAGGGCAGCAGGAAGTAGCCCAGCAGGATCGCCCACTGCCCGATCAGCAGGCGCTCGTAGACCCATGGGTTCCAGCACAGCAGCAGCACCGCCGCGGCCCGGGCGTACCACCGGTGGTCGCCGACCAGCCGCGCGACGCCGACGCCGCCGAGCAGGAAGCCACCGACGAGCAGCAGGCGCTGCACCACGCTGCCCGGGACCACCTGCGTCGCGAGCGAGACCAGCGCGTCCATCGGCACCGCGCGCGGAAGGGAGCCGTCGAGCCCGAGCCACGCGGCCTTCCACGGCTGCTCGGGCACGAACACCATGTCGCCGACCAGCCAGTATCCGGGGCCGGCGAGGAGCGGACCCAGCACGACGAGCGCCGGCACGGCCGCCAGCAGGAGATCGACGGCGGAGCGCCGCGAGAGCCGGCTCACGGCGGTGGCCCGGGGTCGCGCCCCGGACGCCGGACCACGGCCGCCGCCAGCGCCGCGCCCAGGGCCGCACCGGTGAGGAGGTCGATCGCCCGCGGGGCCCGCTGCGCCTCCTCGGCCAGCAGCGCCACGTGAGCCACCAGCGCCCCGACGAGCACGGCACCCACCACGCCCTGGAGGACGCGCGGCCAACGGGCGAGCACGACCCCGGCCGCCGTCGCGACACCGACCACCGGTCCCCCGACCAGCCAGCCGGCAGCGCCGGCGACGAGCACCACCCCGGCGACCACGGCCCGGCCCCGCCGGAGGTGCCGGCGGCGACGGGCACCGGGCACAGCGAGCGGCGACCCGGCGTCCGGCCCGGGCGTCGCGAGCGGTCGCCGGCGGACCGCGGCACCGACCAGGATGCCGGCCGCAACGAGCAGCACGAGGCCCAGCAGCACGAGCCCGCCGAGCAGGGCGACCAGGTAGCCCCGCTGCGGCGCGAACACCAGCTGCACCTCGCCCGAGGCGCCCTCGGGGACGACCCAGCCCTGCGCCCAGCCGTCGACGGTGATCGGCTCGAGGCGCTCCCCGTCGAGAGTCGCCACCCAGCCGTGGTTGACGTTGTGGGGGCTCGACAGCAGCGAGGCCTCCCCCGAGGTGAGCTCGAGGACGACGCGGGTGTCGTCGGCGGACACCAGCCGCACGTCCCGCGAGCGCTCCGCCACGTCGTCGGAGGCGCCGCGGCCGACGGCGACCAGGTTCAGCGCGACCGGCTGGAACTGGCGGGTGGACTCCAGTCGCACCCGGTGCTCGCCGGCGTCGAGCGTCAGCCGCCGTCCCTGGCCGCAGGGCACCACCGCCAGCTGTCCGGCGGCGACCACGTCGCCGATGCGCCCCTCGACGCGGGTGGGGATCTCCTCGCCGTCCACGACCAGCCTCGGCCCCAGCCCGCAGACAGCGCCCGTCGTACCGCCGCCGTCGAGCGGCACGCCCGTCCGCGCCCCGCCGAGGTGCAGCTCGCCGATGCCGAGCGGGAGGCCCCCGACCGCGGGAGAGCTGCGGCTGAAGGCGATCGTCAGCTCGCGGGTGCGCAGCGGCTCGATGGCCCCGAACCCACCCAGGTCGACCCGGCGGACCTCCACCCCGTCGTCGGTGACCGCGCGGATCACCGCGGTGTCGGGCCGGACCGCGACGCCCGCCGGCGGGCTGACGGCCAGCCGGCGCAGCGTGCGCTCGCGTCCGAGGTCGATCGTGACCGTCGGCTCCGGGTCGCGCGGATCGGCCACCCACGACGTCGAGTGGTCGGCGTCGTAGGCCATCCGCGGCGACACCGTCGGGTCCTGCGCGAGCCACGACGACCCGTCGATGCGTACCCCCGACCACGGCTGCAGGACGTCCAGCGTCGCGACGTCGCTGCGGGCCACCGCGAGGCCCCGGACACGCCACGTGCCGCCGTGCTCGAGGGTGAACGTGCGGTCGATCCCGGTGGCCTCCTCGGAGGCACGCCGGCGGTAGCGGTCGCAGTCGGGCGCCAACAGGGTCGTGACGCAGGTGCGCACCTCCGGCCGCGCGGAGAAGAGCAGGTCGGGCGGCCCGTCGGTCGGGACCTCGGGCAGCACCAGGGTCCGCTCGGGGTCGACGCCCTCGATCTCCAGCTCGGCGAGCCCGACGGCCGCCTGCTCGCTCGGCGCGTCGACCACCTCCACCCGCACCGCGTCGGCCACGACGTCCAGCCGCACCGTGCCGACGCCCGTGAACGGGTCGGAGCTCACGGTGCGGCTCTCGTCACCGGCCGTCACCCGCCATCGATGCACGCGGTCGATGCCGATCGGCCCCAGCGGCTCGCGCAGGGTGACCTTCCCGACCCGTCGCGGCTCCTCCAGGTCGACGCGGAGCCACTGGCCCTCGGTCTCGCGGAACGGCGCCGGCTGCCAGTACGTCGACAGGTCGCCGTCGACCGCCGACCACGGCGCGTTCTCCGGCCGGATGATGCCGATCGAGTCCGCCCAGCCGCGGGAGCTGGACGCGTCGAGCCCGTCGATCCCCTCGTAGCGCGCCACGATGGGCTCCGCACCGGCCGCACCCGGGTAGTTCGGAACCACGCGGCCGCCGCGGTAGGGCTCGCCGGGCGTCATCACGTTGCTTTCGGCGTCGTGGATCTGCCCGAAGGCGCGTTCGCGCAGCCGGTAGCGATCGCCGAGCACGTCGGCCTCCTGCTCCCAGCCCTCCTCTCCGGCGAGCACGATCGGCTGCGCGGGGCCGACCAGCCCCGACCCGACGGCAGCGACCGCGTCCTCCACCGAGCCGCCGACGGTCACCGTGTCGTCGATGTCGCGGACGTCGTAGCCACCGGCGCCCACCACCGCGCCGACGGCCGGCTCGACCTCGAAGACCTCGATCGCCGGACCGAACTCCAGCCGCCCGAAGGTGCCCACCCGCTGCAGGCCCGGCGACCTGCCGAGCGCGACCCCGACCAGGCTCGCCGGCGTCGCCTGGGACACCTCCGGCTCGAGGTCGTGCCGCACCAGCACCGTGTCGATGCCGATCCGGTCGAGCATGTGGCGCAGGTACGGCGACCCGGCGCCGGTCTCGAGGAACGCCTCCAGCGCCGACAGCAGCCGGATCGTCTCCGGGGGCACCAGGGGCACCTGGGAGCGGGTGACCCAGGGCGTGCGACCGACCGCCTCCATCGGCTCCTCCATCGTCCAGCCCCACCGCTGGATGCCGAACCCGGAGCCCGGGATCACCCAGGTCGCACCACCACCGGGCGTCTCCTCGGCGCGCTCCGCGAGGAAGTCGGCCGCCTCGGACCAGTAGCCGGGGATCTCCTCCCAGCCGGGGGTGCGGGTGTCCGCCGTCGCGATCGGCTGCGCGGCGGCCACCAGTCCGCCCGCGACGGCGAGCGCGAGCCCCCCGGCGGCACCGCGGCGGGCCCAGTCGCGCCAGCCGCCGCCCCGCACCGCGCCCGCCGCGGCACGGAGCGCGTCGTCGACGAAGACGCCGAGCCCGAGGACGAGGGGCACGCGCAGCACCGGGTCCACCTTCGGGACGTTGCGCAGGGGCGCCAGCGGGCCGTCGAGCAGGTCCTGCAGAAGCTGGCTGAGCGGCCCGTCGAGCGCCGCGGTGTGCGCGACGACCTGGCAGGCGAGGCCGAAGGCGGCCGCGAGGACGAGCGGCGTCCGCAGCGGATGACGCATCCGGAGCAGCCCCACCACGCCGAGAACGGCCAGCAGGCCCGTGCCGAGCACCAGCCACGGCTCGTAGGCGAGGTCGTAGCCGGCCGGCCACCACCGTTCGCCACCGACGGTGATGTAGCCGACCCAGTTGCTCGCGCCGCGGAGCACGGCGGAGAAGCCCGAGGTCGACGTCGTCGCCCGGGCGTCCTCCACGAAGTCGAAGAAGGGTGGGCTGTAGGCGCCCAGCCGCAGCAGCGACACCAGCCACCAGGCGCTGACGGCCCCGATCAGGGCCAGCCAGCCGACGGCGAACCGCCAGCCGAGCCGACGACGCGCGACGGCCCAGCCGACGACGATCGCCAGCAGCGCGGCGGGCGCGGCCGTCGCCGTACCGTTGACGCCGCCGGCGAAGGCGAATGCCGCCGCGGAGAGCACGGCCGCGGTGCGTGGCCGCATCCGCCCGGCAATGGCCAGCACCACCGGCAGCAGGGCCCAGGGGATCACCGCTCCCGGGAGGATCTCCGCGCTGCGGGTGCCGAGCTCGGTCACGTGCCGCGGCACCAGCCCGTAGGCGAGCCCCGCCGCCGCTGCCGCCCACGGGCCGGTGCCGAGGGCGCGGGCCAGGCGGCGCGCACCCTCGCACGCCACCAGCAGCACCAGGACCGACCACAGCCGCTGGGTCAGCCAGCCCGGCGAGCCGACCAGGTCGAGCAGCGCGAAGAAGGGTCCCTGTGGGAAGAGGTAGCCGTACGCCTGGTTCTGCAGCTCGCCGAGCGAGACGTCGGGGTTCCACAGCGCGAAGGTGCCGGCGAGGTGCGCGGCCGGCACCTCGGTCAGCTCGAAGCGCGTGTCGCTGGTCGTCTGCCCCCACTTCTCGGCCAGCACGAGGAGGGCGAGGGCACCGTAGACGACGAGCAGCAGCGCGGCGCAACGGCGCTCGGCCGTCCGCCCTGCTGTCCGCACTGCTGTCTGCCCGGCTGCCTGCCCGGTGCTGTCGTGCACGTCGACCCCTCCTCCCCCGGCGTGGCGGTGGTCACTGTATGCGGCACCGGGTGAGATGCAGGGATCCACCGGGCACCCCCTAGCCTTCTCGCGTGACGACCGTTGCCGACGCCTCGCGCTCGCGGGTGGGCCGGCTGTTCCGCAGCACGGCCGGCATCGCGATCGCGATGGCCGTGATGAACGTCGGCACCTACGCCTTCCAGATGGTGGCGGCTCGCCTGCTCGGACCGAGCCAGTACGGCGCCGTGGCCAGCCTGATGGCACTGCTGATGGTGCTCTCCGTGCTCCAGCTCGGGCTCCAGGCGACGGCGGCTCGCCGGATCTCCGCGGAGCCGGGCGACGTGGCGGCCATCGAGCGGACGGTGCTGCTCACGACCTGGCGCGCCGCGCTCCTCCTCGGCGTGGTGGCCCTCGCGGCGGCTCCCGCCGTGTGGCAGCTGCTGCGCCTCGACAGCCTGTTGCCGGCCGTGCTGCTGGCACTGTGCGTCGTGCCGGTCACCGTGATGGGCGGTCAGGCGGGGGTGCTCCAGGGCGAGCGCCGGTGGCTGCCCCTGGGGCTGGTCTACGTCTCGGTCGGCGTGCCGCGGGTCCTGGTCGGCACGGCGTTCCTGCTCCTCTCCCCCACGGAGACCAACGCGATGCTCGCCGTGCTGATTGCCTCCTGGCTCCCGGTGCTGGTCGGCACGGCCGCGCTGCGGCACCGGCCCGGCGAGGCGGTCCCCGACCACGAGGCCCACGTCCGGCGCGACGTGGTGCGGGAGACCGTCGCCAGCTCGGTGGCCCTGCTCGCGTTCATCGCGCTGTCGAACCTCGACGTGGTGGTGGCGCGCAGCGTGCTCGACGAGCACGACGCGGGGCTGTACGCCGGCGGGCTGATCGTCACCAAGGCCGTCCTGTTCCTGCCGCAGTTCGCCGTGGTGATCCTCTTCCCCTCGATGTCCACCGACCACGAGAGCCGGTCGGCGGTCGTGCGCGGGCTGGCGTTCCTGACCGGGCTGGGCGCCGCGGCGGCGGTGGCGACGTACTTCCTTTCCGACCTGGCGCTGGTCTTCATCGGCGGCGACGACTACGCCGGCGTGCAGGACCGGCTCTGGCTGTTCGCCGTCCTCGGTGGCCTCCTGGCGGTGCTGCAGCTGCTGGTGTACGCCGGTCTCGCGCGGCGCGGCCGCACGACGAAGTACCTGATCGGCGTGGGCGTCGCGGCCCTCGTCGGCGCGGGCGCCACCGCCGCCACCGTCACCGGGCTCGCCGCGACCGTGGCGCTGGTGGACGCCGCGGTGGTGCTGGTCCTGCTGGCCCTCCAGGTGCTGCGGCACCGCCGCCTCGCCGGGGGCTAGTGCGCGGCCTCGTGCCAGCTGCGTCCGGTGCCGACGGACACGTCGAGGGGGACGGTGAGCTCCGCCGCGCCGGCCATCTGGGCGCGCACCAGCGCCTCGAGCGCCTCCTGCTCCCCCTCGGCGACCTCGAAGACCAGCTCGTCGTGGACCTGGAGCAGCATCCGCGACCGCAGACCGGCCTCGTCGAGGGCCTGCTGGGTGCGCAGCATCGCGACCTTGATCAGGTCGGCCGCCGAGCCCTGGATGGGGGCGTTGAGCGCCATCCGCTCCGCGGTCTCGCGCCGCATCCGGTTGTCGCTGGTGAGGTCGGGCAGGTAGCGGCGCCGGCCCATGATGGTCTCGGTGAACCCCGAGCGGCGTGCCTCGTCGACCACGCCGGCGAGGTAGTCGCGGATCCCGCCGAAGGTCTCGAAGTACTCGTCCATCAGGCCCCGGGCCTCGCCCGGCTCGATGCCCAGCTGCTGGGACAGGCCGAACGCGGAGAGGCCGTAGGCCAGTCCGTAGTTCATCGCCTTGATCTTCGCCCGCATCTCGGGCGTCACGGCCTCCGGAGCCACGTCGAAGACCCGCGACGCGGTGGCGGCGTGGAAGTCGCGGCCGGACCGGAACGCCTCGATCAGCAGCGCGTCCTCGGACAGGTGCGCCATGATCCGCATCTCGATCTGGCTGTAGTCGGCGGTCATCAGGCAGTCGTAGCCCGCACCGACCACGAACCCCTCGCGGATCCGGCGCCCCTCCTCGGTGCGGATGGGGATGTTCTGCAGGTTCGGGTCGGTGCTCGAGAGCCGGCCGGTCGCCGCGATCATCTGGTTGAAAGTCGTGTGGATCCGCCCGTCGGGCTGCACCGTCTTGAGCAGCCCCTCGATCGTCTGGCGCAGCCGCGCGACCTCGCGATGGCGCAGCAGGTGGAGGAGGAAGGGGTGCTCGGTCTTCACGAACAGGCTCTGCAGCGCGTCGGCATCGGTGGTGTAGCCGGTCTTGGTGCGCTTGGTCTTCGGCATGCCCAGCTCGTCGAAGAGGACCACCTGCAGCTGCTTGGGCGAGCCGAGGTTGATCTCCTTGCCGATCACGGCGTAGGCCTCCTCGGCCTCCTTGCGCACCTCGTCGGCGAAGTGCTGCTCGAGGTCGGTGAGGTGGTCGGTGTCGACGGCGATGCCGGTCTGCTCGAGCTTGGCGAGGACCCGCACCAGCGGCAGCTCGACCTCGGTGAGGAGGCGTGCGCCGCCGGCCCGCTCCACCTCGCTCTCCAGCGCCTGGGCCAGGTCGATCACCGCCCGCGCGTGCAGCATCGCGGTCGATCCGACGTCGACGCCGTCGTCGAAGAGCGCCGCCTGGTCGTCATGGCTCTCGTCCTTCAGCTCCCGCCGCAGGTAGCGCAGCGTGAGGTCGGCGAGGTCGTAGGAGCGCTGGTCGGGCTGGGCGAGGTAGGCGGTCAGCGCGGTGTCGCTGGCCACGCCCTCGAGCCGCCAGCCGTGGGCGGCGAAGGCCAGCGTCGGTCCCTTGGCGTCGTGCAGCACCTTCTGTCGCCGCGGGTCGGCGAGCCAGTCGGCGAGCGCCTGCTCGTCGTCCGCGGACAGCGCGGCGACGTCGACGTACGCCGCCCGGCCGCCGGCCTCGGCGATCGCGATCCCGTCGACCGTCCCGGTGCCGGCGCCCCAGCTGCCGCGGACGTGGACTCCGACGGTCTCCTCGGCGAGGCCCTCGAGGAGCTCCCGGACCCCGCCCTCGGCGACCACCCGGCCGTCGAGCTCGAAGCCACCCTCCTCGATCGGCTCCTCGTCGGCGAGCGTCTCGATCGTGCGCGTGCGGAGCTCGCCGCGGAACTCCAGCTCGTCGAAGAGGGTGAGGGCGGCCTGCCGGTCCCACGGCCGGAGCGCCAGGTCGGTGGGCGTCACGCCGAGGTCGAGGTCGCAGACCAGCGCGTTGAGACGCCGGTTGCGGATCACGTCGCCGAGGTGCTCGCGGAACGCCTCGCCCTTCTTGCCGGTGATCTCGTCGGCGTGGGCGATGACGTTGTCGAGGCCGTCGTACTGGTTGATCCAGCGGGCGGCGAAGCCGACGCCCACCCCCGGAACGCCGGGCAGGTTGTCGGAGGTCTCTCCCACGATCGCCGCGATCTCGGGGTAGCGGTGCGGCGGCACGCCGTACTTGTCCTGCACCGCGGCGGGCGTCATCCGCGCCAGGTCGGAGACGCCACGCATGGGGTAGAGCACGGTCGAGCGGTCGCTGACCAGCTGGAAGGAGTCGCGGTCGCCGGTGAGGATCAGCACCTCCATCCCGTCGGCCGGGTCGGCGAGGGCCTGGGTGACGAGGGTGCCGATGATGTCGTCGGCCTCGTAGCCCTCCGCCTTCAGGAACGGGATCGAGAAGGCGTCGAGCACCCGCTCGATGAGAGGCAGCTGGCTGCGGAACTCGTCGGGGGTCTTGTTGCGCTTGGCCTTGTAGTCGGAGTACTCCTCGCTGCGGAAGGTGGCGCGGGAGACGTCGAAGGCGACGGCAGCGTGCGTCGGCTGCTCGTCGCGCAGCACGTTGACCAGCATGGAGGTGAACCCGTAGACGGCGTTGGTGTGCTGTCCGGACGCGGTGGAGAAGTTCTCCACCGGCAGCGCGAAGAACGCACGGTAGGCCAGCGAGTGGCCGTCGAGGAGGAGCAGGCGCGGCGGACGGACGGGCTCAGGCACGCTGCGACTCTACCGAGGGCGACCGACAGCGCCGGGGGCCGCCGTCGTTCGCCCGGGGTCGCCGGGGTCGCCGGGGTCGTCGCTAGGGTCGGCTCCATGACGAGCACCGACGACGTGACCGGTTCGCTGCGCTCCAACATGGGCGCCCTGAACGAGAAGATGGGCGTGGAGCTGGTCGAGGTGGGGCCGGAGCGGGTGGTCGCCACGATGCCGGTGGAGGGCAACACCCAGCCCTACGGACTGCTCCACGGCGGTGCCTCGGTCGTGCTGGCCGAGACGCTGGGCTCGATCGCCGCCGCCCTGCACGCCGGACCCGACCGCTTCGCGGTCGGCACCGACATCAACGCCACCCACCACCGGTCCGCCACCGCCGGCCGGGTCACCGGCACCGCGATCCCGCTCCACCTCGGCCGCAGCATGGCGAGCTTCGAGGTGGTGATCACCGACGAGTCGGGCCGACGGGTGTGCACCTCGCGGATCACGTGCGCCCTCCTCGACCGGGACCCGGGCAGCCGCGGCTGAGCCCGCTACTCCGCCCGTTACTCCGGAGCGACCGGGTCCTGGCCCGGGAGCGGCAGCCGGTCCGTGCCGCGCGACCGCCGGAGCGAGCGCCGGGCGGCGAGCACCTTGTTGCTCCGTCCGGCCTCGCCGTTCCGCTGCGGGCTCACCCGGCTGCGCAGCAGGGTCGTCGGCGCGGCCCGGTAGCTGGCGACCGGCGCGAGGCCCAGGCGTGCCATGAACCGGTTGGCCTCGCGCGAGGTCTGCGGGACGGCGGTCGCCACGTGCAGCACGCCGTTCTCCTCGGCGAACGACACCGCGGCCTCCATCAGGGCCCGCCCCACGCCGTGACGGCGGTAGCGGTCGAAGACGCGCGGGTGGATCGCCTGCACCGAGGCGTCGAGGTTGAGGGGTGAGAGCGTGGTGAGTCGCAGGTAGACCGCCCCGGCGGGCTGGCCGTCGTAGTCCACCACGACGACGCGCTGCTCCGGCGACGCGGCGGCGCTCTTGATGATCAGCTCCAGGTCCGCGACCTGCTCGGACCGGTCGGCCCGGCGGAGCACGTCGCTCCACAGCTCGGCCAGCACCGGCGCATCCTCGCGGGTGGCGACCCGCGGCGACAACGAGTAACGACTCATCAAGGTCCAACCTCCCCCACGTCACCTTGCAGCGAGCCCGCTGTCCGGACGGCCTCGCCGGGCAAGACTACGCTCAGCCCCGTCCCGCGCGACAGGGGCGCCGCACACTTCGTCCACGACCGTGGGCGCCGACACACCAGGAGGCTCCGGTTGATCCCCGGAACGGGCACCGCCGTCAACGTCGCCGCCGTGCTGGTCGGCTCCGTCGTCGGCCGGGTCGCGGGCGACCGGCTGCCGAAGCGGACCCGCGACCTGGTCACCGACGGGCTCGGCCTGGTGACCCTCCTCATCGCCGGCACGTCGGCGATGGCGGTGCTGGACCCAGGCCTGGCGGACGAGGTCGGCGACAGCGCTCCCCTGCTGGTCGTGCTGGGCTCGGTCCTCGTCGGCGGGATCGCCGGCTCGCTGCTGCGCCTGGAGGACCGGGTCGAGGCGCTCGGTGGCTGGCTGCAGCGGCGGCTGGCCGGCGAGGCCGGCGGCGAGGAGCGCCAGCGGTTCATCGAGGGCTTCGTCGTCGCGTCGCTGATCTTCTGCACCGGACCGCTCACGATCCTCGGCGCTCTCAACGACGGCCTCGGCAAGGGAGCCGACGAGCTCTATCTCAAGTCGGCCCTCGACGGGTTCGCCGCCGTCGCCTTCGCCGCGGCGTTCGGCTGGGGCGTCGCGGCCAGCGTGCTCACCCTGGTCGTCGTGCAGGGCGGCCTGACCCTCGTCGGGCTGGGGCTCGGCGACGTACTGCCCGACGCCCATCTCGCCGCGGTCACCGCCACCGGCGGGCTCCTCCTGGTCGGCGTGGCCCTCCGCCTGCTCGACGTCAAGCAGGTGGCCGTGGCCGACCTGCTCCCCGCGCTCGCGGTCGCCCCCCTCCTCGTCGAGGCGACCGCCCTCCTGCGCTGAGGCCGGTCAGACGTCGCCGCCGAGGTAGGCGGCCTTCACCGAGTCGTCGCCGGCGAGCTCGGCGCCGGTGCCGGACCGCACGATCTCGCCGGTCTCCAGGATGTGGGCCTCCGAGGAGCGCTTCAGCGCCTGCGCGGCGTTCTGCTCGACCAGGAGCACCGTGGTGCCCTGCTGGTTGATCTCGGTGATGATCGAGAAGATCTGCTGGATGAGCTTGGGGGCCAGACCCATCGACGGCTCGTCGAGCAGGAGCAGCCGGGGCCGGGACATCAGCGCGCGTCCCATCGCGACCATCTGCTGCTCACCGCCGGAGAGGGTGCCCGCGGACTGGTTGATCCGCTCCTGGAGCCGCGGGAACAGCGAGAGCACGCGGTCGAGGTCCTCGCGGTAGGCCGGCGAGTTCCGGTCCTTGCGCACGTAGGCGCCCATGTCGAGGTTCTCGCGCACCGTCATCCCGACGAAGCAGCGGCGCCCCTCCGGGGACTGGTTGATCCCGAGCTTCACCCGCTCGTACGGCGGCAGCCGGGTGATGTCCTTGCCCTCGAACCTGATCGAGCCGGCGCGCACCGAGTGGATGCCCGAGATCGTCTTGAGCGTCGTGGTCTTGCCCGCGCCGTTGGCGCCGATCAGCGTGGTGACGGTGCCCTCGGGCACCCCGAAGGTGATGTCACGGATGGCCTCGATGTGTCCGTAGTTGACGCACAGGCCCTCGACCTCAAGAAGCATCGTCTTCTTCCACTCCCAGGTAGGCGGCGATCACGGCAGGGTCGTTCTGGACCTGCTGCGGCGTGCCCTCCGCGATCTTGCGGCCGAACTCCAGCACCACGATCCGGTCGGTGACGCCCATGACCAGCTTCATGTCGTGCTCGATGAGCAGCACGGTGTAGCCGCGGTCGCGGACCCTGCGGATCAGCTCCATGAGCCGGACCTTCTCGGCCGGGTTGAAGCCGGCCGCCGGCTCGTCCAGGCAGAGCAGCTGCGGCTCGGTCGCCATCGCGCGGGCGATCTCGAGCCGCCGCTGGTCGCCGTAGGACAGGTTGGCGGCGAGCTCGTCGGCCTTGTCGAGGATGCCCATGAACTCGAGCAGCTCGACGGCGCGCTCGTGCCCGTCGTGCTCCTCGCGCCGGTGCCGCGGGAGCCGGAAGAGCGCACTGAGGATCCCCGTCTTGTGCCGGGCGTCGGCGCCGACCAGCACGTTCTCGAGCGCGGTCATGGCCGGGAACAGCCGCACGTTCTGGAACGTGCGCGCGATGCCGGTGCGGGTGATCTTGTGCGGCTTCATCCGCCGCAGCGGCTCGCCGCGGAACCGGACCTCCCCCGACGTCGGCCGGTAGACGCCGGTGACCGCGTTGAAGCAGGTCGTCTTGCCGGCGCCG
The DNA here is from genome assembly GCF_051280635.3 of Nocardioides proteolyticus. Classification (NCBI taxonomy): domain Bacteria; kingdom Bacillati; phylum Actinomycetota; class Actinomycetes; order Propionibacteriales; family Nocardioidaceae; genus Nocardioides; species Nocardioides proteolyticus. Next base: position 148,391 of record NZ_JBNBPO030000005.1, read on the forward strand.
TTGGGACCGATCAGCCCCAGGATCTCGCCCTCGGAGATGTGGAAGGACACCGAGTCGAGGGCGGTCAGGCCACCGAAGCGGATGGTCAGGTCGTCGACCTCGAGGACCGGTGCGCCCGACCGCCCGGGCCGCTCCGTGCCGGTCGGTGTGGTGGTGGCGTCAGACACGAGCCGTCCTCCCTTCGCCGTCGCCCTCTTCGAGCTGCTCGATGCGTGCCTCCATGCGCCGCGCGCGCACCGTGCGCTTGGGCGGGATCAGTCCCTCGGGCCGGAAGTTGGCCAGCACGACGAGCGCGAGGCCGAACACCAGGAACCGCCACTCCTCGAAGGCCTGGAACCGCTCCGGCAGGTAGGCGATCAGGAACGCCCCCACCAGCACGCCCCACCGGTTGCCCTGCCCGCCGACCACGACGGCGGCGACGAACAGGATGGAGGTGAGGAGCGGGAAGACCGCCGGGTTGATGAAGCCGTTCTGGGTGGCGAACAGCGCGCCGGCGAGCCCGCCGATGAACGCGCCGGTCGCGAAGGCGAGCAGCTTGAAGCGGAACGTCGGCACGCCCATGATCTCGGCGGCGTCCTCGTCCTCGCGGGTCGCCTCCCAGGCTCGCCCGACCCGGCTGTCCTTGACCAGCCGGTCCGCGAACAGGGCGATGATCAGCAGGGTGAGCCCGAGCCAGTAGTAGGGCGTGGAGTCCACGACGCTGAACTCGAGGAACGTCGTGGTGTCCCGGGTGTCGAGGAGCACCGTGCCGTTGCCCCAGAACAGGTGGGGCACCTCGAACAGCTCGACGCTCGGCGGCTTCGCGATGTTGGAGATGCCGCGGAAGTCTCCGAGCCACTCGAGGTTGACCGCCGTCAGCCGGATGATCTCGCCGAAGCCGAGCGTCACGATCGCGAGGTAGTCGCCGCGGACCCGGAGCGTCGGCCAGCCCAGCAGCAGTCCGGCCAGGGTGGTCGTCGCGACGGCGGCCGGGACCGCGAGCAGAAGCGGCCAGCTCGCGTGGAACGACGTCAGGATCGCCGCGGTGTAGGCGCCGATGGCGTAGAACCCGACGTAGCCGAGGTCCAGCAGGCCGGCATAGCCGATCACGATGTTGAGGCCGACCGCGATCAGGCCGTAGACGGTGAACAGGAACAGGACGAACCCGAAGTCGGTGCCCTGGGTGGAGATGACCGGCAGCTCCAGCAGCGGCAGCACGTAGGCGAACACCGCGAGGGCGATCCACAGGCCGATCTTCACCGGCCGGGGCAGCTGGGCGATCTTGTTCATGCGCGCGCCTTCCCGAGGGACTCACCGAGGATGCCGGTCGGCCGGAACAGCAGGATCGCGACCAGCAGGACGAAGGCGATCACGTCGCGCCACTCGCCGCCGAACAGGCCCTGCCCCCAGTTCTCCGCGACCCCGAGGATGAGCCCACCGAGCAGGGCGCCGCGAAGGTTGCCGATGCCGCCCAGGACGGCAGCGGTGAACGCCTTGACGCCGAGCAGGAAGCCGATGTCGAAGCGGGTGATCTCGAACCGCAGCATGTAGAGGAACGCCGCGACGCCCGCCATCAGGCCGCCCAGGAGGAACGTCGCCTGCACCGCGCGCGTGGGGTTGACTCCCATCAGCGCCGCTGTCTCCGGATCCTGGGCGGTCGCCCGGATCCCTCGGCCGAGCTTGGAGCGGCGGACGAACTGGTCGAGCAGGATCATCATCACGATCGCCGAGACGATCACGATCACGTCGAGCGACCGGACGGTGTAGCCGCCGATGGTGAACAGGTCGACCTGGTCGACGATGTCGACGCCCTGGTTGATCCGCGCGCCGCCGACGTACTCGGAGAGGTCGTCGCGCAGGCCGAACCAGGCCGCGACGTCGTCGCGCTGGCCCATCAGCTCGGCCAGGAAGAAGGACGCACCGATCGCCGAGATCAGCGCGATCAGCCGCGGCGCGCCGCGCTTGATGAGCCGGCGGTAGGCGATCCGTTCGAGGAGCAGCGCGATGCCGGCGGACATGGCCATCGCCAGGACCAGCGCCACGAGGAGCACGAGCGCGAGGTGCATGCCGCCGACCGAGCTCCCGCCGGTCATGAAGATCACCACCCACAGCACACCGAAGGTGCCGTACATGAACACCTCGGAGTGGGCGAAGTTGATCAGCTGCAGCACGCCGTAGACCATCGTGTAGCCCAGCGCGATCAGGGCGTAGATCGCCCCGAACGCAAGCCCGGTGATCGTGAGCTCGGCGAAGTTGTCGAAGAAGAAGGAGAAGTTCACCAGGCCTCCTGCGGCCTCGAGCGGGTCAGGCGCGGGTGCGGCTGGGGAGCTTCGCTCCCCAGCCGCACCCGTGCATGGTGATCGTGATCAGCGGGTCAGCTGATCTCGCTCTCGTAGACGATCTCCCCGTCCTTGACCGTGTAGGCGTAGACGTGGACGTCGGAGGGCTCGCCGCTCTCGTCGAAGTTGAGCTGCTTGGTGATGCCCTGCTCGTCGTACTCGTTGATGAACTCGAGCATCGCCTCGCGGTCCGAGATCCCGTCCTCGATGCCGGCCAGGAAGATCTGCGTCGCGTCGTAGGCCTCGGCGGCGTAGGTGCCGGGTGCCTCGCCGAACTCCTCCTCGTAGTCGGCCGCGAACTCCGCGACGGCCTCCTCCTCGGCGGGGATGCAGGGGCAGGTGATGATGGTGCCCTCGGCCGCCGCGCCCGCGCCGTCGAGGTAGCCCTGGTCCTTGACGCCGTCGGCCACCACGAAGGTGCCCTCGAAGCCGCCCTCGCGAAGCTGCTTGGCCAGCGGACCCGCCTCGGCGTAGTAGCCACCGAAGAAGATCGTGTCGGCGTCCGAGCTGGTCGCGGCCGTCACGGTCGCGGAGAACTCGGTCTGACCAGTCTGGATCCGGTCGCTGCCGACCACGGCGTCACCGAGCTCCTCGCGGACGATGTCCGCCAGGCCCTTGCCGTACTCGGAGGCGTCGTCGATGACGAAGACCTGCTCGGCGCCGATCGTGTCCTGGATGTACTTCGCCGCCGCCGGACCCTGCGTGGCGTCGTTGCCGAGCGCCCGGTGGAAGGTGTCCCAGCCGTGCTCCGCCAGGTTCGGGTTGGTCGCCGACGGGGTGATCGTCGGGAGACCGGCCTCCGCGAAGGTCGGTCCGGCCGCCTCGGACTCACCGGAGAACGCGGGGCCGACGACGCCGATGACGGCGTCGTCCTGGGCTGCGTTGCGGGCCGGGCCCGTCACGCGCTCCGGGTTGCCCTGCGAGTCGAGCTTCTCCAGGGTGACGTCGCACTCGGCGTCGGCGTTGTACTGGTCGACCGCGAGCTGCGCGCCCTGGTGGATCGGGGTGCCGAGGCCGGACGCCGGTCCGGTGATCGGGCCGATGTATGCGAGCTTCAAGTCGCAGGCGGCGTCGCTGCCGCCACCGCCACCGCCGTCCTCGGTGGTGCCGCAGGCCGACAGCGTCAGTCCGAGGGCGAGTGCCGCGGTGGCACCGATGCCCATCACCTTGTTTCGCCTCAAGACGATCTCCACTTCCCTACGTTGGGCCGACGGGCGAAAGATGCCCGCGGACGTGTCCTGCCGCGGGAACCTACACCGGCAGACCTGTCCTTGGAAGCAGCGCGCACCCCCCGCGGCGAATCATGACAATACTGTTACCTAGGGCACATCCGGGCGTGACACGTCGGCGACGCCGTGGGCCACCACACCCTCGGCCACCTGCCGCATCGACATGCGCAGGTCCATCGCGGTCTTCTGGATCCACCGGAACGCCTCGGGCTCGGAGAGCGACAGCTCCTGCTGGAGGACCCCCTTGGCCCGGTCGACGGCCTTGCGCGTCTCCAGGCGGTCGGCGAGGTCGCTGACTTCGCTCTCGAGCTGACGGATCTCGGCGAACCGGCTCACCGCCATCTCGATCGCCGGCACCAGGTCGGCCTGGTTGAACGGCTTGACGAGGTAGGACATCGCCCCGGCCTCACGGGCGCGCTCGACGAGCTCCCGCTGCGAGAAGGCGGTCAGCATCACGACCGGCGCGATCCGTCGCCCCGCGATCGCTTCTGCGGCGGCGATCCCGTCGAGCACCGGCATCTTCACGTCGAGGATGACCAGGTCGGGGCGGAGACGCTCGGCCAGGTCGATGGCCTGCTGGCCGTCGGCCGCCTGCCCGACGACGTCGTACCCCTCCTCGACCAGCATCTCAGCCAGGTCCATCCGGATCAGCGTCTCGTCCTCGGCGATCACCACGGAGCGCGGCGTCGACGGCGAGGAATGCGGGGCGGTCTCGGTCACGTGCCAAGGCTATCGGTGCCGCCGGGTCGTGGCTCCCGCCCGGTGGCCGGCCGGACGCTCCGTTCGGCTACCTTTGCCGTGCCCTCGCCCCGGTATCCCAACGGCAGAGGAAATGTGCTCAAACCACATCAAGTGTGGGTTCGAATCCCACCCGGGGCACCCATCGCGCCGGTGTTCGCTCAGCTGCGACGCCGGTAGGCCGGAGCCACCTCGTTGATGGCGTCGCCCATCCGGTGCACGCGCAGCGCGTTGGTCGAGCCGGGGATGCCGGGCGGGCTGCCTGCGACGATCACCACCAGGTCGCCCTCCTTGACCCGGCCGATCCGCAGCAGCTCCTCGTCGACCTGGCGCACCATCTCGTCGGTGTGCTCCACGGTGTGGGTCTTGAACGCCTCGACGCCCCAGGTGAGCGCCAGCTGCGAGCGGGCCCGCGCCTCCGGGGTGAACGCCAGCACCGGGATCGGGCTGCGCAGGCGCGCGAGCCGGCGCGCGGAGTCACCGGACTGGGTGAACGCGACGACGTACTTGGCACCGACGCGCTGGGCGACCTCCTCGGCCGCCTTGGTGATCACGCCGGCGCGGGTGTGGGGGTCCCACTCGATCCGGCCGAACCGGCTGAACGTCTCGTCGTCCAGGGCGTGGGACTCGGTCGCCGCGATGATCCGCGCCATCGTCTCCACGGTGTGGATCGGGTGCTCCCCCACGCTGGTCTCGCCGGAGAGCATGACCGCGTCGGCGCCGTCGAGGACGGCGTTCGCCACGTCGCTCGCCTCGGCCCGCGTCGGCGCCGGGTTGGTGACCATCGACTCCAGCATCTGGGTCGCCACGATCACCGGCTTCGCGTTGCGGCGGGCCTCGACGATGACCTTCTTCTGGAGGAACGGGACCTCCTCCAGGGGGCACTCCACGCCGAGGTCGCCGCGCGCCACCATGAACCCGTCGAAGGCCTGGACCAGCTCGTCGAGATTCTCGATCGCCTGCGGCTTCTCGATCTTCGCGATCACCGGGAGGAGCACGCCCTCCTCGCGCATGATCACCCGCACGTCCTCGGCGTCGGCGGCGTTGCGGACGAAGCTGAGGGCGATGAAGTCCACGCCCAGCCGCAGCGCGAACCGGAGGTCCTCGGCGTCCTTCTCGGACAGCGCCGGGACCGACACGGCCACACCGGGCAGGTTGATGCCCTTGTGGTTGCTCACCCGGCCCCCGACGACGACCTCCGTGACGACGTCGGTGTCGTTCACCTCGACGACGCGCAGCCGCACCTTGCCGTCGTCGATGAGCAGCGGGTCGCCGGGCCCCACGTCACCGGGCAGCCCCTTGTAGGTCGTGCCCGAGATCTCGTCGTTGCCGTCGACGTCGCGGGTCGTGATGGTCCACCGCTGCCCGGCGTCGAGCGTCACCGGCCCGGAGGAGAAGGTCTCGAGGCGGATCTTGGGACCCTGCAGGTCGGCGAAGATGCCGACGCCGTGGCCGCTCGCGTCCGAAGCGGCACGGACCAGGCGGTAGACCTCGGCGTGCTGCGCGTGGGTGCCGTGGCTCATGTTGAGCCGCGCGACGTCCATCCCCGCGGAGACCAGCTCCCGGATGCGTCGCTCGGAGCTGGTGGCCGGGCCCAGCGTGCACACGATCTTGGCTCTCCGCACGACCTCACCCTATCGACCGCCGCTGCGGCCGAAACGGCGCACCGGCGCAAACTCCGGGTGAAGCCCTGGTGGGAGTCTGCGCCGGTGCGCTCGGCGTCGGGGTGGTCTTGGTCAGACCACCAGCGGTCGTGCGGTCGGAGGGACCGGGACGGGCAGCTGCGTCGACCCGGACAGGTACGCGTCGACCCCGGCCGCAGCCGCGCGACCCTCGGCGATGGCCCACACGATCAGCGACTGGCCGCGGCCCGCGTCGCCGGCCGCGAAGACGCCCGCGACGTTGGTGGCGTAGTCAGCGGACCGCTTGACGTTGCCGCGCTCGTCGAGCTCGAGACCGAGCTGCTCGACCAGGCCGTCCTTCTCCGGTCCGACGAAGCCCATCGCGAAGAGGACCAGGTCGGCCGGGATCTCTCGCTCCGTGCCCTCGATCTCCACGAGCTTGCCGGCCTCGAACCGCACGTCGACGATCCGGAGCGCGCGGACCTTGCCGTCCTCGTCGCCGAGGAACTCCTTGGTCGACACCGAGTAGACGCGGTCGCCGGCCTCCTCGTGCGCCGAGGAGACCCGGAACACCATCGGGTACGTCGGCCACGGCTGGCCGTCGGGGCGGCCGGTCGGCGGCTCCGGCATGATCTCCAGCTGGGTGATCGACGCCGCGCCCTGGCGGACCGAGGTGCCGAGGCAGTCGGCGCCGGTGTCGCCGCCGCCGATGATCACGACGTGCTTGCCGTCCGCGCGGATCTGCCCGTCCACCTGCTCGCCCAGCGCGACCCGGTTGGCCTGCGGCAGGAACTCCATCGCCTGGTGGATGCCGTCCAGCTCGCGGCCGGGGACCGGAAGGTCGCGCGGGACGGTCGACCCGATCGCCAGCACCACCGCGTCGTAGCGGTCGCGCAGGGCAGCGCCGGTCAGCTTGCCCTGGCCGACCTCGACGCCCGACCGGAAGACGGTGCCCTCGCGCTTCATCTGCTCCAGGCGCCGGTCGAGGTACTTCTTCTCCATCTTGAACTCGGGAATGCCGTAGCGCAGCAGCCCGCCGGGCTTGTCGGCCCGCTCGTAGACCGCGACCGTGTGGCCGGCACGGGTGAGCTGCTGGGCGGCGGCGAGCCCGGCCGGGCCGGAGCCGACGACGGCGACCGTCCTGCCCGACAGCCACTCCGGCGGCTGGGGCCGCACGAACCCGGACTCCCAGGCCTTGTCCGCGATCGACACCTCGACGTTCTTGATCGTCACCGCCGGCTGGTTGATGCCGAGCACGCAGGCGGTCTCGCACGGCGCCGGGCAGAGGCGGCCGGTGAACTCGGGGAAGTTGTTGGTCGCGTGCAGGCGCTCGATGGCCCCCTCCCAGTCGTCGCGCCAGACCAGGTCGTTCCACTCCGGGATGAGATTGCCGAGGGGGCAGCCCTGGTGGCAGAACGGGATGCCGCAGTCCATGCAGCGACCCGCCTGCTCGGTGATGATCGGCAGCAGCGCGCGACCCATCCCACCCGGATAGACCTCGTTCCAGTCCTGCACGCGCTCCGCCACCGGTCGCCGCTCGGCAACCTGGCGGTCGTGCTTCAGGAATCCCTTGGGATCAGCCATGGAGACTCTCCATCATCGCGTTGGCCACGCCGTCCTCGTCGAGCCCCGCGGCCTCGGCCTTGGCCTTGGCCTCGAGCACGATGCGGTAGTCGCGCGGCATGACTTCGGTGAACCGGGTGAGCGAGGTCGCCCAGTCGGCGAGGAGCTCGGCGGCCACCTCGGAGCCGGTCTCCTCGTGGTGGCGGCGCACGAGCTGCTCGAGCTCCTCGGCGTGCGCACCCTCCACCGGGCCGAGCTCGACCAGCTCCTGGTTGACCCGGTGCTCCTTGAGGTCGAGGACCCAGGCGACGCCGCCGGACATGCCGGCGGCGAAGTTGCGGCCGGTCCGGCCGAGCACGGCGACGCGGCCGCCGGTCATGTACTCGCAGCCGTGGTCGCCCACACCCTCGGTCACCACCGTGGCACCCGAGTTGCGCACGCAGCACCGCTCCCCGACGCCGCCACGGATGAAGATCTCACCCGACGTCGCGCCGTAGGCGATCGTGTTGCCGGCGATGATGTGCTCGTCGGCGCGGAACGGCGCGCCGCGGTCGGGGGGGGGGGGGGGGGGGGGGGGGGGGGGGGGGGGGGCGGCGGCGGGGGTTGGGTGGGGGGGGGGGCGGGGCGGGGGGGGGGGGGGGGGGGGTGGTCGGGTTCGGCCTCCGGGTCTCGTTCCGGGTGGTGATCGGGGTGGCGCCGGCGGACGACGTGCCGCTGTCGACCGCGAGCGGTCGCGACTCCCTCTACCTCGCCTTCCACACCCACCGCCGGGCCGACCACACCGCCT